>JACRHA010000137.1 GCA_016234185.1 Nitrospirota bacterium | reverse complement strand
TCATTTTTTGTCATCCTTTCCCTCCTTGCCTATAAAGTTTATAGTTCTCCTTGGTAGAGCCTTACCAGGCTTCAATTGCAGCCTAGGTTAGCAACTTAAAACAGTGTTGTCAAGCCAAAAAAACAATGACAGGGGATTTTTACTTACTCATGCCTTATGAAAACGGCTATACCCGAATGATGTTCCTAGTTCCTTGTTCCGAGTTCCTAACTCTGAGCTATGAACTATGATAGAGGCTTTTCAACTCTTCTTGCTATAGTAATAAATCCTGTATGTGCCACCATCCTGTGTTCGGGCCGGACAGATCTTCCGTCGATATTCCAATGCCTTATGAGGGTTTCAATGGTGTTTATAAAGGTAAAGCAATCTGATTCACGGAGGGATTCAACTACCTTAACGGTTTGTATGATGGTTGGAAGAAAGCAGAGGAAGATACCCCCTCCTCTTATATTATCAACGGCATGTGGAACAACCCTCCATGGTTCAGGGAGATCAAGTACTATCCGATCGAACGGCCCATCATCTATCCCGTCGTATATGTCCTTATTTATTAGCCTATGATTTCCTGTCTCACCAAGATACCTCTTGATATTCTCCATAGCCTTTTCTGCGAAATCCTCCCTGATCTCATATGATGTGACAGACCCTTTTTCACCCGCTCCCCTCAAGAGTGAGATCGTGACTGCCCCGGAGCCTATCCCTGCCTCAAGTACCCTGGCCCCCGGGAATATGTCCGCGTAGGTCAGTATTACGCCTATATCCTTGGCATATATGACCTGAGCCCCTCTTGGCATCTTTAGGATATATTCGGCAAGGGTGGGCCTTAATACTATAAACCGGGAGCCGCCGGAGAGCGCTACTAATGTTCCATCCCTTTTCCCTATGATCTCATCATGGGGTATGAACTCACCACTATGATGGAGCTTCCCCCCACTTCTTAGCTGGAACTGATATCTCCTCCCCTTCCTGCTTAAAAGATGAATCACGTCCCCTTCCTTCAATATATCCGAACCTCTTTCTTTCATTATCTTTTTAAGCCCCCCTCCTTAAGACCCTTCCAGCCTTACAGGATGTGATATTTCCCCTCTCTAAAGTGATCTCTCCATTTAAGACCACATATGCTATACCATCAGGAAATTGCTTAGGGTCATCATAGGAGGCGAGATCCTTGATCTTCTCCGGGTCAAAAAGGACTATGTCTGCGTATGATCCGGTCTTTATAGTTCCCCTGTCGGTAATCCCGAATTTCCTACAAGGGTCATATGTCATCTTTTTAATTGCAGTTACAAGGTCCAAGACCCGCTCCTCCCTTACATATTTTGAGATTACCCTTGGGAAGGCGCCAAATCCCCTCGGGTGGGGCCTCCCTTTTGAGAGGGGCCCGTCAATCCCAATAGATGCGCTGTCTGAGGCAACCATTACGTATGGCCTTGATAGGATCCTCTTTAAATTCTCCTCATCCATGGAAAAAAATATTCCCTCTGCCAGCATCTCCTCTTCCGCCAGCAGATCGAAGAGGAACGCATAAAGATCCTTCCCGGCAATCCCTGCTGCCCTTAAAACAGACAGGCCTTCATACGCCTTATTTGATTCTTTGAAAACCTGCGATATGATTATCCTGTCAAATGAAGATATGTCTCTCTTTTTGCTCAATTCTTCCTCTATCTTTTTTCTTAATCCCAAATCCTTAATCCTTGAGATCCCTTTTGCCCTCCCGCCTTCCAATACCCAGTTCGGCATTATTGCGCTTAGCAGGGTATTACCTGCTGTATAGGGATACCTATCCGCTGTTACATCAATACCTCTGACTCTCGCCTCTTCTATTATTGAAAAGACCTTATCGATCTTTTCCCAGTTCTTCTTGCCCGCAGTCTTAAGATGTGATATCTGTAAAGGGATTCCTGATTTTGAGCTGATCCGTATCGCCTCCTCGACAGCCTCTGCCAGTAAGTCTCCTTCACTCCTCATATGGATAGTAAAAATCCCCCCCATATCTTTGACGAGTTGACAGAGACGAATGATCTCCTCTTCTTCTGAGAAGCATGCAGGCGGATAGATAAGGCCGGTAGAAATACCAACGGCGCCATTCTCCATGCCGGACTTGACCATCTCAAGCATCCTCCCCATCTCTGACTCCGAGGGGTTGTCAGCCCTGGCGCCCATTATCGATCCCCTGATGGTATTATGCCCGATTAAAAGACCGAAGTTAAAGGGGAGGCCCCCGGTCTCAAGCCTCTCAAAGTAATCGTCAAGGTCTTTCCAGTCAGCATCAAGCCCGTAGAGATCCTTGTATGTCTTTTTCCTCTCCTCAAATTCCTCTCCGCATATCGGGGCGGCAGAGTAGCCGCAGTTCCCCCCTATCTCAGTTGTCACACCCTGTCTGATCTTGCCCTCCCCCCTCCTGTCGATCAGGAGGTAGTAATCTGAGTGGGAGTGGATGTCAACAAATCCTGGGGATGCAACCATCCCCTCTGCATCTATGATCCTTCCTCCTTTTTCATCGGGGATAGCGCCTATCAGTCCTATCCTGTCGCCTGATATTCCTATATCGCTGTTATAGGATTGAGAGCCTGTCCCATCAATAATCCTGGCCCCCTTTATGACAATGTCATATGGCTTCATTGTATCTCCTGATTCTTTTCGATTATTTCATAATGTGCATGGATTTTCAAGGAGGTGAATTCTTGCCACCACCAGTTTTCTATAGTTGTAGGGGGCAATTCATGCATTGCCCCTACTTGCTCAAAAATGGGTGTGGCCAGGTGAATTTCCCCTGTTGACAAGATCCGGCACGTCCCCTATAGTTAGTGGTAAATGGTAAAAAAAGAAAACTCGCAATATGATGGCATTGCCCTGATTGCTGATCCGATCCACGGATATATATCATTTTCAGTCCCATATTATGATGCGAACAAAGAGGCTACTGAGAAGGATCTTATAGATTCGTTATGGATGCAGAGATCAAGGCAGATCTATCAGCTCCAGTCGGCCAGGTGGGTCTATCCTTCTGCAGAGCATAGCCGTTTTCAGCATATGCTGGGCACGATGCATGTAGCCGGGAGGTTTGCAAGACAGATCTATCCTTCACTAAGGGCTACAGCCGGCGGGTGTCCATCCCTGCCCTATATTGAAGAACTATTGAGGGTAACTGCCCTCCTTCATGACATAGGTCACGGGCCGTTCGGGCATTTTTTTGATGACAACTTCCTCGATCAATTCGGCATCAATCATGAGGATCTGGGACAGAGGATCATTGTCGGAGATCTGGGCGGAATAATCAAAAAGATCAGACGGTCTCCTGGCGGAGGATTTGAAAAAGGAGAGGAGCTGGACCCCTCCCAGATAGCCTTTCTGATTAAAAAGGATAAGAAAAAAGAGAAGAGCAAACACCCTGTCTGGCTCAGGTTCCTCCAGCCCCTCCTGAGCGGAATATATACCGTAGATAATTTAGATTATGTCTTAAGGGACTCATATATGTGCGGCGTGGCGATAGGTCCTGTAGATCTGGAAAGGCTGATCTACTATACATTCTTTACGAAAGACGGTCTAACCCTCCATAAGGCCGGCGGTTCTGCCCTCAATATGTTTTTAAATGCGAGGCTCTATCTTTATTCAAATGTCTACTACCACAGGACTACGAGGGCTATAGACCTGCACTTAAAGGAGCTCTTCGGAGACACCATGAGGCTGATTTTTCCATATAATCCTATAAAGAGGCTGGATAAATATATATCCCTTACTGACTGGTCTCTCCTGGAGGAGGTAAGAAAGTGGGGTAGTTCCAGGAATAGCGGGATGCGCCGGCTGGGGGGCGAGTGGGCCAGGATACTCAGGAGGGAAGTAAAGTGGAAGATGGCCTTTGATACGATCCTTTCGATCAAGGAATTTGAAAAAGGGAGGGCGATTATTGACCAGGTTGAACTTGAGTCGAGGATCAGGGGGATGCTTCCCAAGCGATTAAAGGATCTCCCCCTTAAGGTGGACATGGCAACCCAGGACCCGAGGCCTGTCAATCCCCTTATTATGGGAGAGAGACAGGTACATATCTACAACCCTTCCACAAAGGTGGTCTCAAAGGGCGCCTTAAGGGAGTATTTCGATTATATACCTGCCAAGGTAGTTCAGTGCAGGATCTTTGCGCAGAACCATACCCATGACGCGGAGTTGGCCAGGATCGTGGAAGAGGTGCTTGAGGATGGGGTCTCCAACATAAAGACTAATGTGTAGTCGGATATTGAGAAGGGAATAGGGCATAGGGTGGAGGGTGTAGTAAACCGTGCCCCTGTACCCTACACCCTGCCCCCCCTGCAGTCTAAATAGAATAATTAACATGCAAGGAGGTTTATTTATGCGAAGACATGCATGCCTGACAGTCTTATTATTCTTATTTCTTTTTAATGGAACGGTCCATGGCGCCCATATATTGGAGCCGCTTGGCACTGAGACGGCGGCGACCCCGCCGAGGGGGAGGATGTTCGGCCAGTTGGTTTACTCCCTGTTGGATCCGGGTAATCAAGGATCCCGGACCCGGAGCGCCTTATCTATCGAGTTTGAGGCTGGGATAGGCGAAAGGACGCAGCTTAACCTTGAGACAGAGGACATAATTTCGGCCGGGGATGGAGGGGAGGAAGGAAAGGGGATTGAAGAGATATCCTTTGGTTTAAAACACAGGGTACTTGATGAGACCGGGGATCTGCCAGACCTTGCATTTGGGGTAGACTTTGCGCCATCCAGCGGATTTGAAATCAGCGACAGGAGTATATTGGCTACCCTGATATTTTCGAAGAATATTAATCCCCAGATCCTGTTGCATGCAAATCTGGGATATGGGATCAAGACAGGAATTTCAGACACAGGGACCGGCGCCGCTGTCCATCGCGATGGGATCGGTGTTATCAATATAACGCCAATATACAAGGCGATCCCTGATAAATTGATGCTGATGACGGAGCTTAATATAGATATTGACCGCGGGGAAAAAATCTCAGAGGTCACCTTTTCCCCTGAGGTGATATTTGTAGTTCAAACGGCCACATTCCTCAAGATGCAGAATATGGCCTTTAAGTTTGCCTTTCCAGTCGGACTGACCGGTGATTCCCCGGATTTTGGGGTACGCCTTGGCGTGTCTAAGTTATTCTAAAGGGACGACAGGGTATGAAAAGACATAAAGGGATTATTCTGGTTTTGCTCGTGACTGCCATGCTTTTTTGCCGCAATATATATGCCCACGAGATAGTAGGAGAGGTGACTGCGCTGATGATGCATATGCAGAATATCCTTTCTCTGATAGAGAGCAACAAGATAGACGATGCCTTCCATGAGACCGGGATGGTTTTCGAAGACTTCTCCCATAGTATGGGGATGGGCATGAAAATGGAGGGGATAGGATTGAAATCCACATCCGATGACATAGATAAAAGGTATAATACTAATATAGGAAAGAAAATAGAGGTTGGCTTCAAGAAGAGGGACCATGACGGTCTTATGAGCGGCCTCCAGTCACTTGGATTTCTCCTGATGCTTGAGAAGTTTGATGTCCTCCAGTCCGGATTTGACAAAAAGGATAATGGACTTGACGTTCAAAAGACGATCTTCTGGCTTGGGAGGAATTATTTCTCATATCTCCTTGAGCCGGCACTGGCAAAGAAAAACCCTGTAGAGGCGCAGAGACTGGACAGGATTCTCGATTCTATGCTCTACAGACTCGAAGACAGGAGATTTGGAGAATTTATTGAACTTCGGGTTGAGTTTGAAAAGGGGGTTATAAAGGCCTTTAAGCTGGGCTTAAATCCGGTTTCATCTCCGAACAAGGGAGGCACTGCGAAATAAGAATACTTGTATACGCAAAAAACTTGACTTTTTAAAAAAAATCTTTAAACTATAGAAAAATAGATTTGCAAATAGATTTGCAACTATATTTATATTGGGTGATATTTCAACATGTTAATAGCCATTAAGACCCTGCAATAAAGTTGAGGGAACCATGAAGACATCTGAGATTCTGAGGAAAATTGATATTCCGCGGCACAAACTCTACTATCTTGAACAGAAGGGTTATATCTCTCCCTCGAGGATACCTATGGGAGATCTTGAGGCGAGGGAATATAGCGAGGAAGATTTAATCCGGATAAGGCTTGTATGGAAGTACCTGAAAAGGGGTTTTAAGCATAAGATTGCATTTCAGATGGCAATGAAGGAGATAGGCCGTTTGGCTAATAAGGTACTTGAATGAAACTGAACGATATAACCATGAGATTCAGGCGTTTCCCCATTGGGATCGATATCGGGACTGCATCCATAAAGGTGGTCCAGCTTGCCTACGGATCAGGGGGAATTGTCTTGCGATATGCCGGATTAACAGAACTGATACGCCATGATGATGAATCCGGGGACAGGGGTGCAGTTATAGCCCTTTCTGACATCTTAAGGCAGGGAAGTCTTAATAAGAAGAAGATTGCCATCAATTTTTCAGGTAAAAACACTCTTATAAGATATCTTACCATACCGAAGATGCCCAAGGAGGAGATTAGTGAGGCTATAAAGTGGGAATCAAAAAAGATTACGCCAATCCCGGTCGAAGATCTGGTAATAGATTATCTGATCGTCGGAGAGACGGAGGAACGCGATATAAAAAGATACGAGATTGTTCTGGTGGCAGTTGAGAGGGAGGCAGTCATGGACCAGATCTCCAGCCTGAAGAAGGCCGGACTTAAGGCAGCGGCAATTGATGTGAATCCCTTGTCGGTTCTCAATGCAATCAGGTTAAACTATGCGGATGATCTTGCAGATAATATTGTATTTGTAGATATAGGTGCGGGGAAAACAGAGATAAATATATCTAAAAAGGGGATACTTAGGTTTACGCGGTCCGTGCAGATTGGAGGAGGGGATATTACCGCAGCGTTGTCCAGGGAACTGCAGTTGGACTATGCCGACGCTGAGAGGATGAAGAAGGAGTTTGGTATGATTGATGGATCGTCTGGCACCCCGGATAGGCCGGACAACAGGGTAAAGGATATTATCAAGAATGAGGCAGACCGCCTGATCCTGGAGGTCCAGCGCTCAATCGATTACTATCGGGCGCAGTTCAGGGAGGGGAGCATAAAGAAAATAATACTCATGGGTGGTACCCCCATCATGCCTGGCTTTAAAGACT
>JACRHA010000140.1 GCA_016234185.1 Nitrospirota bacterium | reverse complement strand
TTCTTCCATTGATTGTAAACGTTCAATGGTAGACATTCTTTTTATTTCATCTGTAATCATAATTGTTCCTCCGTTTTTTTTACCACTAACGCCCGAACTCAGCGGCGGCGTTTTCTCGTCGACCGCTAAGTAACTTATTAGAGTATTTTAAAGTCAATATCTGGCTTTTGTCAAACTGAAAGACCAGGTTATTCTTATAATATGGGGGTTGTCCCTAATTTTCTCAAGCTTATATTGAAAGACCTGGCCCCATGACCATTTCTTGAAAGACCTGGCCCCATGACCATTTCTGTTCCAAGACCCCCATGTGTGTTTGCGCTGTTCTCCAGCTCTTGAAATTGCTTGAGCGACATGTACGAGGTGATAGTGGTCTGCGCGTAAGCCGCAGGAAATATGACCGTGAGCATGATGGCCACTAATAATTTTTCTAATGTTCAGTTTAGGGGCGCGAGCGGCCTTGCCGCGAAGCGTCCCTCTCGACCGTAATGTTAGCACTCATGCTTGGACTTGGCGCTTAAAAGCTACGAGTATCCGAACCGCCAAGTTTTCATCACCGGCTAATCTTGCAACTCCAACTGCCGCGAACGACGCGATGATCTCCGCGAACTTTAGAACTTTAAGGACTTCTTCTCTCGTGTAGTTCGCCTCGATTCCGTCCGCTGTATTCCAACGCTGGACATGCAGGCCTCCTGTATGCGTGTACGCACACATAGACTTCCATGTAGTTCGGTGACGAACTTAGGATCGGCCAAGCCGGAATCGACAAACGCCTGACACACACTTGATAGCTTGGCCGAATACATTTCTTGACGGCCCGTCTTGGGATAACGCTGGCGAATATGGGTGGAGATTGTTGTCATGCGACGGCTAACCAGTTATTATCTGAACGACTATGTAAAACTAGCATAAATTTGAATGAGTGGTCAATAAAAAATAGCTTGCCGTTATCTGATGAATTTTATGACACTTTCCGAGGGACTAATATGTGAAATTGAATATTATTCCATCTCTTCTGTCGCCTATGCAAATGGTTCCATCTGATATTTGGAACAATATGCTTCTGTCCTTAAGAAACGGGCGGTACCCGTATCCCGCCATGCCGAATACAGGAAGTGGCTGCGGTATAATCTCGACTTCCGCAGCAAATACCCACTTCCGGATTCCCGGTCGATACAGGTGTGTTTGTTCGTTGAAAATATGCGGGAAAATTCAACAGGTTCATAATTTACAAAATGTATCCTCTGTTTAGACCTTTATTGAGTAGATAGCGTTGTAACCTCAGAAAATATCTATATTGAGGCTATCCGAATCTCTTCCTGTCAAGACTCCTGTACTGTATAGCCTCAGAAATATGATGGGGAAGTATCTCATTGCTCCGATCCAGGTCGGCTATGGTTCGTGAGACCTTCAGTATGCGATTATACGCCCGCGCAGAAAAACCGAGCCTGGTCATTGCCGTCTCAATCAACCTCTTCGAGTCATCAGATATCTGGCAATACTTCTTAAGATGCCTCGGTTTCAACTGCGAATTACAATAGATCCCTTCCTTTTTGTGCCGCTCTGTCTGCACCCGCCTTGCCTCTTTTACCCTTGCCATTATAGACTGCGATTCCTCCGACCTCCGCTCCGCAGAGATATCCTTAAAGGGGACTGCCGGCACCTCAATATGTATATCTATCCTGTCAAGGAGGGGGCCTGATATCTTTGATCTGTATCTTTTTATCTGGATAGGCGTACATATACACTCATGGGATAGATCTGTATAGAAGCCGCATGGACATGGATTCATGGCTGCAACAAGCATAAACCTTGATGGGTAGTTGAGCGATGCCATCGCCCTTGATATTGTCACCCTCCCCTCCTCAAGGGGCTGCCTTAAGACCTCGAGGACATTCCTCCTGAATTCGGGAAGCTCATCCAGGAATAGGACTCCGTTGTGGGCAAAACTCACCTCGCCGGGCCTTGGAATCTGTCCGCCTCCGATAAGACCGGCATCCGATATTGTATGGTGCGGAGACCTGAACGGTCTTGCTGTTAACAGGGCCTGTCCATCAGGGAGAAGCCCCATAATACTGTGTATCCTCGTCGTCTCAAGGGCCTCCTCAAACTCCATCACGGGCAAAATTGAAGGCAACCTCTTTGCAAGCATCGTCTTGCCGGAACCTGGCGGGCCTATCATCAATAGATTATGGCCGCCGGCAGCAGCCACTTCAAGGGCCCTCTTCGCATGCTCCTGCCCCTTCACATCCGCAAAGTCATCCTGTGGGAAACAGCCATCAAGAAAGAGTTCTTCAAGCCTGATCTTCCTGGGCTCAATAGTCAGATCTCCATTTAAAAATTCAACTACCTGCGGCAGTGTCTCAACAGGATATACCTCTATGGATGAGACCACAGATGCCTCGGTTGCATTCCTGGCCGGGAGTATGATCCCTTTAAGTCCTGCATCCCTTGCAGCAATGGCCATAGACAGCACACCTTTGACAGGCTTTATCTTTCCATCCAGCGAGAGCTCTCCAACCAGCATATATCTATCAAGACTATCAGGCTTTATGATCCCTTCTGCTACAAGGATACCAACTGCCATAGGCAGATCGAAAGATGAACCCTCCTTCTTCATATCCGCCGGTGCAAGATTTACCGTGATCTTCTTGACGGGGAAGTTAAGGCCGGTATTCTTGATGGCAGAACGGAGGCGATCTCTGCTCTCCTTCACAGCAGCATCCGGCAGGCCGACGATATTAAAAAGTGGAAGTCCTGATGAGATATCTACCTCCACATCTATGAGGTATGCATCAAGACCAAAAAGAGAGCTGCTCAAGATCCTGGCCAGCATGAAATCCCCCTGTTTAGGACTACTATCTCCTTTTTTAGAATCCGCTTCGCAGTATCCCGTAAACCTATTTAGCCGTAACCATAACCCAGTCGGAAGAAAAAATCAAGACAAGAAATTCCCCGGCCGCTTTCAACTTTACAATAACATTCCGGAGATGCTGTTTCCTACACATCATTATTTTGTTTGAGAGACCTTCTTTGCACATGCTATACTTTTTTTATGGGAATACGTAATCTTTTAAGGTTTGAGAAGAGCCCCTACCTGCTCCAGCATGCGGATAATCCTGTAGACTGGTATCCGTGGGGGGAAGAGGCCTTTGAAAAAGCAAAAACAGAGAATAAGCCGATCTTTTTGTCTATCGGATATTCAACCTGTCATTGGTGTCATGTGATGGAGCATGAGTCTTTTGAAGATACCGAGGTTGCAGGGTTAATGAATGATGCCTTTGTATCCATCAAGGTGGATCGGGAGGAGAGACCTGATATAGATTCTATATATATGGCTATCTGCCAAATGATGACAGGGAGCGGCGGATGGCCCCTTAATATAATCCTGACACCTGATAAAAAACCCTTCTATGCTGCTACATATATCCCGAAAGATGGCCGCTTCGGGCATACCGGTATGCTGGAGCTGATACCACGCATCAAAGAGGTCTGGGAAAAACGACACGAAGAGGTATTAAGGTCGGCTGAACAGATCACCTCTGCCCTGCAACAGGCATCAGGCAATTCGCAAGGAACAGATCTGGATGAATCAACACTGACAATTGCCTATGAACAGCTTTCCCAGCGATTTGACGAACAATATGGCGGTTTTGGCACAGCGCCGAAGTTCCCAACCCCGCACAACCTCCTGTTTCTGCTCCGTTACTGGAGGCGCACCGGTAATGAAAAGGCCATGGAGATGACTGAAAAGACCCTTTACTCAATGAGAAACGGCGGTATATATGATCATATCGGATTCGGGTTTCACCGCTATTCTACTGACACCAAATGGCTTTTGCCCCACTTTGAGAAGATGCTATACAATCAGGCAATGCTGGCAATGGCCTACACAGAGGCCTATCAGGCGACGGGAAAGAATGAATATAAAAAGACAGCCGAGGAGATCTTTTCTTATATTTTAAGAGATATGACCTCTTCATCCGGAGGATTCTACTCTGCTGAGGATGCCGACAGCGAAGGTGAGGAGGGCAGGTTTTACGTCTGGACAGGGGATGAAGTGCGGCAACTCACAGGAGAAAAAGAGGCAGAGATTATTATCAGGGCATTCAATATAGAAAATGATGGTAATTTCAGGGAACAGGTTGCAGGAGAAAAGAGCGGAAGTAATATCCTGTACCTAAAGAAGTCCCTGTCTGAGATAGCCTCAGATCTTAAGATACCTGAGAAGGATTTACGGATAAAATTAGATGAAGCAACGCACAAGCTCTTTACCTCCCGTGAAAGACGCATCCGGCCCCATAAAGATGACAAGATCTTAACAGACTGGAACGGCCTGATGATCGCCGCCTTGGCAAAAGGGGCGCAGGCCTTTGATGAGACCAGGTATGCTGATGCAGCCATGCAGGCCCTGACGTTTATCCTAAATAATATGAGGAGGCCCGATGGAAGACTCTTACACCGCTATCGGGATGGCCAGGCTGTAATCCCGGCCTATTTAGATGATTATGCCTTCCTGACATGGGGAATACTGGAACTATATGAGGCTACATTTGATCCCTCTTATATTAAGACCGCTCTAACCCTTAATCAGGATCTCTTGTCCCATTTTTGGGATGAATCGGGGGGTGGCTTTTATTTTACAGCAGATGATGGAGAGGAGCTTTTTACCCGCCCCAAGGAGCTCTATGATGGGGCCACCCCGTCAGGCAACTCCGTTGCCATGCTAAACCTGCTCCGCCTTGGCCGAATCATTTCCGATTCAAGTCTTGAAGAAAGAGCGGCAAAGATCGGGTCTGCCTTTTCTGGCAATATAAGGCAGATGCCTTCTGCCTATACACAGTTCCTGGTTGGGCTTGACTTCGCCTTAGGACCATCCCATGAGGTAGTGGTCGTTGGGAATTCCAAAGCAAAGGATACAAAAGAGATGCTATCTGCCCTAAGAAATAGATTCCTGCCTAATAAGATCCTTCTTCTCCGTCCAACTGAAGAAGAATCACCCGATATCATCCGACTTGCATCATATACCAGGAATCAATCAAGTATCAATGGAAAGGCTACTGCCTATGTCTGCACTAATTACGCCTGCAAGGCACCAACAACGGATATAAATAAGATGTTGGAGCTGCTTGATGTGAGAGCTATACATAACGACATAAATCCGAATTAACCCACCCTCACCTAAAGCCCTCTCCCTGATAGAGAGGGAGCATTTGTTTCCCTCCCCTTCAACTCCCCCTTCCCCCTCTTTGATTAAAGAGGGGGATAAGAGAGGGCGTTGGTGGGGATGGGATATAATCATGACGTTATTTATGTCGCTGTGTATATCAGCCTCCTGAGAAAAGGCTATGCTCGGTATAAGAAAGGAAAGACAAAAAATAAAAACAAAACGGAAAGGGTGCCAGGTCTTGACTTGTGAATTAACCTCTTCAACTGGCGTAGATAACCTCTCATCTCTTGCCATTGCCCTATGACCTCCCCTTAACTATAGTAGTATTTATATCCATTTTTCCAAAATGTAAAGCATTTTTTATTCCAGAACTTAAAGTCTACTCCTCTTGCCGTTATATTTTAGTAATGCCAACGGCATGCCAGAAATTACTTTAAAGGGGTATGCACTTGACGGCACCTGGTAGCACATGTAGTATACCGGGTATATGGACGAGCCGACAACGCTACGGGACTTCGAGATCCGGTTTTCTATCGAGAGTGCATACCGCGAGTATTTGTTTTGTTTACGGTGGCCCGATGGGTTTATCTGCCCACGGTGCGGAATGCATGGTGGCTGGTCTACAAAGAGCGGAAAGACAGTTTGCAGTTGAGCCGGGCAGTATGATTCGCTCGGATGATTGGACAAGTTACCAAAGGAGAGGAACATCTATTGTGAGCAAATTGAAAAAGAAGATACCGAAATTCAAAAGTGATGCGGAGGAGGTTGAATTCTGGTCAACCCATGATTCCACCGAGTATGTCGATTATTCTAAGGCAAGGAAGACGCTATTCCCGAAACTGAAGCCTTCCATCAAGACCATTTCTATAAGATTGCCGGAATCGCTCCTTAACCACCTTAAGATTTTGGCCAACAAACGGGATGTTCCGTATCAGTCTCTCTTGAAGCTTTTCTTAATGGAAAAGGTTGAAGATGAGATGGCAAAATAAGTTGTAAATTCTATGGATAAAAAGGTGTAATGTTATGCCAGGAAATAACGAAGCACCGTGGAAATATATCTTAATTCCGCATAATGTCGTGCAGGTAAATATGAGCTTTGATTATTTGGTGAAGAGTTTTGAACAAAAAAGATACTACCTGTAAGGAGGGTAGTGATAACAATTTCCATGGCTTGGGGAATTGTTAGCGTAACACGATAACTGAAAGCCGAAAAAAGAGGTAGATCAATTATAATATGCAGTTAGCTGTGTCAATTTACATTTGACTTTGAGGAAAAATTCATATTTCGGCCAGTTGATCTTCTTTCAATCCTGTCCTACTCCTGTCGATCTGCCCTGCGGCTATGCCATCCTTTATTAGCTTGGCAACATATTTTTTCAGCACCCGATCGGTTTCTCCTTTATTCAGGATTACTTTAGCCAAATTCACAAGCTTGAAACCAGAGAGTTCAACCAACTGTAGATGACAATTATTAACCTGCTCATCCGGGGTCTTTCCGATCGTTTTCTCAATCTTAACATCTATCTCAGATAGAATTCGCTGATCGAAAAGAATGTAGTCTAAAATATCAAAACGGTCACGAGTTGCTGCTATTGCAGCCACAACTCGATCCAGATTTGACCTTTCATCATCGATGCAATAAACTGAAAGAATGTTTTGAGATGTTTTTAGGTCGGTTACTGGGTCCGCCTGAATGTCGTGTAGTTCTAACCAGGAAAAAGATGCATCTTTATCCCATCTTCGCTTGTTGTCTATCTTTCTGAAAAGAAACGGCATTCCGCATATCCTCAAGCTGGGCTAATACTTTCTCCATGTCCTTACGGAGGTCAATTTTAGGCTCTTGTTCAATAGACTTCTTGAGATAAGGTATAGCATGAGGATCGTCTAAATTTGCTAAGCCCAATGCTGCACCATCCCGGACATTTACATAAGAAGAATTTAACCTATTTTCAAGCAACCATAACCTGAATCGATGGGATGGAATATGGGAGATATGCCCAAGCAAGCGCAACGCTTCAGATGAGACCTTCACGCTAGCCTTCTCGTAAATAATGAGGTTGGCTATTATCTCCATGGCCGCATTGCCGTACTTTTGAACCAGAAAATTTAATTCTTCTGAGAAGTTGCTTTCCATGCCAAATTCAAAATCTTCTCCTTCAGCCAACTCAAATAATGTTTTAATTTTTTGATCTAGATCCTCTGGAAGCTCTTCTTTTACAGTTGAATTTTCTAAGCAGCCAGATCGGTCGATATCCTGATATTTTCTCTGAGGAACTCGGGTCCAAGCTGTGCTTTGTATTTCAGGCTTGGACTGCGATTGCAATATGTCAATCAAATATTGCGGTACTATGGCAAGTTGAGAACTCGCGTACCCTTTTTGGGGGAAAATTACATTCCCAAATTCCGGCCGAAATATATGCCCCCCTATATAAAAAGTTTTATGCACTTTATCACGATCTTCTGTGAACACCCCTTTAGGTAATAAATTCCAAGATTCTAAATCTGTTCCAGCCAAGGCTTCAGACCATTCAAACAAATGGATTGTCCCTGAATCAACAGTACTAACAGCTGCTTTATGTGTATTCATGGAATGTCCCCTTTAATGGCAATTTCCTTCCCAAGATCAACAAGCTCTTGGAATATCTGAGGTAATTTTTTCTCAGGCAGTTCATCTGGATAGTCCGCCATTGTATTAATATCAAGCTCCAAACGACAAGCAAACCGTTCTTGACCAATAGGATAGTTTATGGATTTATGTCCTATCGACATTTGTGCCAACTTCCATGAAGCTACCGACCATTTAGTAAGCCGGTTTATTCTAAGATTCTCAACGCCGAGGTCGGAATCCCTTGGTCTATTAATTTGGTATAAAAAATCAAAAGAATTCTTCGGATTCAATTTGACAGAGGAAAGATATTTGGAGAGTTGTCTATAACCTGATTCTCGGTCATTGACTAGCTGCAACAAAACAGACCCAAAGGCTAACCTTAGTAGCTGAGGGCATTTTTCCAGCCAACGGCGCATCAAGCCAAGGAAAGGATCAATTACTCCATCGAACCCACCAAGTAAAGGAATTATTTCTTCCTCTTCCTGCTTAGTAGCTAATATCCAATCAATTCGAGATGGCCCTACGCTTAATATTAATCTCCGATCTTCGAATAGGCCCTCTTCCTGCTGTCCACCTATCTTAGATTGAATAATCCTTTCGGGAGAATCTCCAACCAAATCTTTCCACCAAGCTTGGCCCGTAATCTTAGCTTCCGGACTAAGGAAAGCTGTTAATCTTAGGAGTTCAGTTTCCCACTTATTAACAACACGGCTTTTTGAGGTGGTTTGTCGACTCATAGAATAACCCGTGAAGCCTATATAATATTTTATTTCTGCTTATTATGACGTTATTGATAAGGATATAGAAGTATGTGCTTTATGTCAAGAAGTTGTATAACTTCGGTTTATGCATTATAATTCCTCACCAACAACTCCGTAACTTTTTTCTTGTATCCCTTGGAGGTAGCAAAAACTTCCTATTTTTAATATAGATGGCCCACCGGAAATTGTTTGAGAAGTAAACCCTGGACAACAATAATTAAAGTCTTGCAGCTTTTTGGCGATTGAAATATAATTCCCTGAAAGTCTAGATCCACAAGAAGAGACAAGTAATAATTATGCCAGGAACCAACGAAGCCACAGATACAGATTTAAAGGTCATTGAAAGATTGCAACAACTCGGCTGGAAGCGGGGAGATACCTTACTTTATCAGCAGGAGTTTGCATAAACTCCCTCGCCCCTTGCGGGAGAGGGCAGGGGTGAGGGGTTGTCTGTAAAGGTTAAAGGTGTTTAAGAAGGGGGCGGAGAAAATCGGAATGCTGAGGAAAATAAATCTGACCCCTTTTCCTGCACCTTTTCCTGCAAAATATAATTCCTTCAAAGCCTACACAGAGAAGATCTTTAACTTGAGAATTCCCTGTAGCTTGCTACAGGGTCAGTAGTTGTAGTAAAAGGAGGCATGGGTGAGGTACAGAAGGGATACCATTGTGCATGGCAAATTCATTACCACATTGTATTTCCTGTGAAGTACAGGAAGGCCCTACTGGACAGAGAAGTAGTCGAGATTATTAGAGAAACTGCGATAGGCATACAAAAAAGATACGAGATAGAAATAGAAGCGATGGGAACGGATTACGATCATATTCACATACTCTGCGGGGCACATCCGAAGATATCGGCTGGCAGGATAGTGCAAATATTCAATTGGCCACGCACTGCGTGGCCAATCTCAGATGCCAACCGGTATGACCAAAGAAGATATCCTGCGCGGTTATCCAACACTCACAAAGGAGGGTCTGGATGCTGCATTGGATTTTGCGGCAAGACAATAAATTGAATAGCCGCTTATGTTATTGCCGAAAGCCGCTTGATCTGCGCCATCACATAACTCCTTATCTCCTTCACCTTCGGCAGAGGAGAAAGGAGTTCACCCTCTTTCATTAAGGGATTAAGAAGATCCTCAAGCTCACCGCCACATTTGCACAGTTCTGGTTTTTCATTGAAGGGAACAAGATAATAGCTATGGCAATCCCTGCACCTTAAGACAGACTTTGACCCAGACATCTTCCCCCTCTTGGCAATGGGCTTTCCTTCTACCTCCATGATATCCATGGCAAAATCGATCACAGGCGCATTGCTGATAGATGTTCCTATCCCGTAGGCATCTACAATGGGATTTAATTCGGGTATATTCACCTCGTTTATCCCACCGCTTACAAATATCTTAACGTCCTTATATCCCCTCAAATCAAGCTCCCACCTCACCTCTTCGATGATCCTCCTGAAATTCCCTCGTCTTGATGCAGGGGTATCAAGCCT
The DNA here is from genome assembly GCA_016234185.1 of Nitrospirota bacterium. Taxonomy (GTDB): domain Bacteria; phylum Nitrospirota; class Nitrospiria; order JACRHA01; family JACRHA01; genus JACRHA01. The sequence goes on along the minus strand of JACRHA010000140.1, from coordinate 7,146 downwards.
GATCCCAAAAAGATCTGACCCCATAGCCTCCGCCACCTTAAGTGCCTCAAACTTCTCATCATTGAAGGTATCTATGAGGGCGACCCTTTTGACCTTCTTATCTACTACCTCGTGGAATGCCTTTATGGCAGATACAGTATCTCCAAGCATGATGATCAGGGCATGGGGCATGGTTCCGGAAGGATCTTCTCCGATCAGCTCTGCCGACTTTATCACTGCCACACCATCGCACCCGCCCAGATAGGCGGCCCTCTCTATCATAGGCGCAAGGGTCGGGTGCATGCGCCTTGCACCGAAGCTTATCACACCTCTATCACCGGCCAGCCTCTTGCATCTTGCTGCCTTTGTTGCAATACCTGAGGCCTGGCATATAAGGCCGAGGAGGGCCGTCTCATATACACAAAATTGCGAATACATCCCCTCTATCTCAAGTACCGGCTGATAGGGGAAGAAGATAGTCCCCTCGTTCATGGCCCTGACATTTACCCTTATCCCGGAGAGGAGACCTGCTGCCTCTTCAATGCCTGCAAGGACACCCCACTCCCAGCTATCAGGGAGGGTCTTGGCAATAAATTCTGCCTTTACCCATTTGTCAATCCCCTTTGCCCTAAGGACTTCCATAGTCCTGGCAAAATAGACATCCGTGATCTTCCCCTCTTTTATATCCTTCGGGTCGGCTGTATGGAATAGCATATATTTCACCCCAGTTTTTAGCTGACTAAAACTCACCACTCATAACTCAAAACTTTTTTTGCGCCTGCCAAGGTCATATCATCTATCGCCTTTTTGCTGTCACCGGGATTTACATCCACGCCCCTTGAACCATCCTCAAGGAAGAAGACTGAAAATCCCTCCTTTATGGCATCAAGTACCGTATGTTTCACACAATAGTCTGTGGCAAGACCTCCGATATAGAGGGCTTTTATTCCCTTCTTTTTTAGCTCTGCCGCAAGATCGGTCCCCTGAAAACCAGAATATGCCTCATCCTTCGGGCTTGCACCTTTTGATATGATCCTTACATCCCCTGATATATCAAGCCCTGGATGGAATTGTGCCCCGCTTGTCCCCCGAACACAGTGGGGCGGCCAGATCCCGCCATTCTCCTTAAAAGAGTTATGGTCATTCGGATGCCAGTCCCTTGTTGCAAAGATAGGCGCATTCTCTTCCCTGAACCTCTTTATATAGATATTTAAGATAGGGACCACCTTATCTCCGCCTGTAACAGGCAAAGCGCCACCCGGGCAAAAATCGTTTTGAACATCTACAATGATCAGGGCGGCATCAGAAAGAATACCCCTCATACTGCCCACCTCCTTGGAAGGAATAATCTATAAGTTAGATTATATATGCTTTTCGATATGCGGGCAATATGCGTTGCTTCCTCGCCGCCCTGGGACCCTGTTGAATACGAATTGGTATGACTCATAAGGTGTTGGGATTAATAGCCTTATAAGTCCGCTTATTAAGGTAAATATTGGACAATCGAATTAGCTAGATGTAATATGATGAGGTTTCCTAATTAGAAGGGTGTCTCCAAATGAAACTCCGTAATTTTGGCAGTCAAACATCCCGGCGCCTTTTCCATTTCAAGCACTTCTCCGCAACAATCATGGGCCTGCTTCTGTTCCTGGCATTTTTCCCAGCCTGCTCAAATAAGGCTGAAGTAACTCCTAGGAAGAAGGGCGCTGACCCCGGTAACGGCGTTCCTGTTATTGTGACCAGCGCCGTCGAAAAAACGGTTCCAATACAACTGAACGCCATCGGGAATGTGCAGGCCTACTCCACCGTCACCGTCAAGGCCCAGGTCGGAGGCGAACTGATCCGTGTCCGGTTCCAGGAAGGTCAGGATGTAAAACAGGGAGACCCCCTCTTCCAGATCGACCCCCGTCCTTTTAAGTCGGAATTGAAGCAGGCAGAAGCCAACCTTAAAAAAGATGCAATCCAGGCGGACAACACCCGCAAAGACACCAAGCGTTATGCTGATCTGTTCAAAGAGGGCCTGGTAACACAGCAGCAGTACGATCAGATCCGCGCCAACGCGGAGGCCCTGGATGCAGCAGTGCGTGCAGACCAGGCCGCTGTGGAAAACTCCCGGCTTCAGCTTGCGTACAGTTCCATCCGATCCCCAATCAACGGGCGTACCGGAAACCTCATGGTTCACACAGGGAATCTTGTGAAGGCCAATGACACCTCCCCCCTCGTAACCATTAACCAGATAAGCCCGATCTATGTCGCCTTTTCCGTTCCACAGCAGAACCTGCCGGAGATCAAGAAGTACATGGCAGCCGGCAAACTAAAGACCGAGGCGATCATACCCAAGAACGATGGCCCGCCCTCCCAGGGTATCCTGAGCTTCGTAGACAACGCGGTCGATCCGGCCACGGGGACCATCCTGCTCAAAGCAACCTTTCCAAACAAGGATAAGGCACTCTGGCCTGGCCAGTTTGTCAACGTGGTTTTGACGCTGACCATGCAATCAAACGCCATAGTAGTCCCCTCTCAGGCCGTCCAGTCCGGGCAGCAGGGCCAGTACCTCTTTATTGTCAAGCCGGACCTTACAGTGGAGTCCCGTCCGGTTATAGTAGGACGGGAGACCGACCAGGATGCGATTATCGAGAATGGGGTCCGGCCCGGTGAAAACGTAGTGACAGACGGCCAGATCCGGCTCTCCCCTGGCGCTAAGGTACAGATTAAGAGTTCCCCTTCAGCGACGGCCTCTGGAGATGGTCGTTCATGAATATCCCGGAGCTTTTTATACGCAGGCCTGTTATGACAACGCTGGTCATGCTGGGCATCCTTCTCTTCGGCGTGATGGGATACCGGCTCCTGCCCGTGAGCGAACTGCCTAATGTAGACTTTCCGACGATCCAGGTCTCAGCAAGTCTTCCGGGTGCGAACCCAGATACCATGGCCGCCGCAGTGGCGACTCCATTAGAACGGCAATTTACCACCATCGCCGGGGTGGACTCCATGACCTCGACCAGCGCCCAGGGCCTTACCTCGATCACAATCCAGTTCAGCCTCAATCGGGATATCGATGCGGCCGCCCAGGACGTTCAGGCGGCCATTGCCAAGGCGCAATCGCAACTGCCGCCGGGGATGCCAACCCCGCCCTCATATCAGAAGGTGAACCCGGCTGACCAGCCGATCCTTTTCCTTGCCCTCAGCTCACCTACCCTGCCGCTCTATACCGTTGACGAGTATGCGCAGACCCTTCTGGCCCAACGGATCTCCACGGTCAGCGGGGTGGCCCAGGTGCAGGTTTTCGGGGCACAGAAGTATGCCGTGCGGGTTCAGCTCGACCCGAATGCCCTTGCTTCCCGGGGCATAGGGATCGATGAGGTCGGGAGGGCAGTTGCCCAGGGTAACGTGAATCTTCCGACGGGGACCCTTTACGGGTCACACCAGGCCTTCAGCGTGCAGGCTACGGGGCAACTTACCGATGCCGCCGCCTACCGCCCCCTCATTGTGGCATACCGGAACGGCGCACCGGTTCGCCTTGAGCAGCTTGGCCGTGTGATCGACAGCGTCCAGAATAACAAGGTGGCAAGCTGGCATAACAACACACGGGCCATAGTCCTGGCAATCCAGCGACAACCGGGGACCAACACGGTCCAGGTCGTTGACTCGATCCGGAAGCTCCTTCCGATATTTAAGGCAGAGCTCCCCGCCTCGGTGAATCTGGCCGTCTTGTACGACCGCTCAATCTCGATCCGAGATTCGGTTCGCGATGTCGAATTCACCCTGATGCTAACAGTCTTCCTGGTCGTCCTCGTGATTTTTATTTTCCTGCGGAATATCTCTGCCACAATTATTCCAAGCCTGGCGGTGCCGATGTCGATAGTCGGCACCTTTGCGGTCATGTATCTTCTCGGCTACACCATAGATAATCTTTCGCTCATGGCACTGACCCTCTCTGTGGGGTTCGTTGTGGACGATGCGATTGTGATGCTCGAAAACATCGTCCGTCACATGGAGAAAGGAGAAGGACGCCTTGAGGCGGCGCTCAAGGGCTCCAGGGAGATCGGGTTTACCATCCTTTCGATGACCTTATCGCTTGCAGCGGTCTTTATCCCTGTCCTCTTCATGGGGGGTGTGGTCGGCCGGCTCCTCTACGAGTTCGCTGTCACCATCGGCGCTGCGGTGCTGATATCCGGAGTCGTCTCTTTGACACTTACACCAATGGCCTGCAGCCGCTTCCTCCGCCCGCCAGGGGAATCCCATGGCCGCCTCTATGCCTTCTCCGAGCGGATCTTCAAAGGCATGCTCCGCCTGTATGACCGGAGCTTAAGGCGCGTTCTTCAACACCCCCGGATCACCATGGGGGTCCTTTTGCTCACGCTGATCCTCACAGGATATCTGTTCTGGGTAATTCCAAAAGGATTCATCCCTAATTCGGATTCCGGGAGGATCTTCGGTTTCACCGAGGCGTCTCAGGATATCTCCTTTGAGGCGATGAAGCAGCATCAGCAGGCAGTTGCCGACATCGTCCGCCAGGACCCTTATGTGGATTCCTTCATGTCTTCGATAGGCGCGGGAGGGTCGAATATCGCACAGAATGCAGGCCGGGTCTTCCTTACCCTGAAGCCGCGCTCCGAGCGCCCAGGTATAGATGAGGTGATCCAGGAGCTTCGGCCCAGGTTGACAGGTATTCCGGGTATTAATGTCTACCTGCAGAACCTCCCGACCATCCGGATCGGCGGGCAGCTCACAAAGGCCGTATACCAGTACACCCTGCAGGATGCCGATCTTGAAGAACTGTATCACTGGGCGCCCATTCTTCTTGGTAAGATACGTGAGATCCCGGGGTTTCAGGACGTCAACTCCGATCTGCAGATCGCAAGCCCCCAGGTCGTAGTCGATATCGACCGGGACAAGGCATCTTCTTTGGGCGTCACAGCAGGTCAGATTGAGAGCGCCCTGAGCGATGCCTACGGCTCCAGGCAGGTCTCTACAATCTATACACCGTCGAATGAATACTGGGTTATCATGGAATTGGAGCCCCGCTACCAATCAGACCCGGCGGCCCTCTCCATGCTCTACATCCGCTCGTCCAACGGGCGCCTCGTTCCCTTAAGCGCTGTCGCGAAATTGACCCGCGGGGTCGGCCCCCTCACGGTCAACCACCTGGGACAACTCCCTTCGGTAACCATCTCCTTTAATCTCAGGCCCGGCATCGCACTGGGCGATGCCGTAACCGCAGTTCAAAACCTCCAGCAAGAGCTGCGCATACCTGCCGGCCTGAGTACGGGTTTTCAAGGGGCGGCCCAGGCATTTCAGGCGTCGCTGCAGGGCCAGGGGATACTGCTGCTGGTCACAATCCTCGTCATTTACCTGGTGCTGGGGATCTTGTACGAAAGCTTCATCCACCCACTGACTATCCTTTCCGGTCTTCCCTCGGCGGGGGTCGGGGCGCTCCTGACACTGATCCTCTTCCGTATGGAACTGAATGTCTACGGATTCGTTGGTGTCATCATGCTGGTTGGGATCGTAAAGAAAAATGCCATCATGATGATCGATTTCGCCCTCGATGCAGAACGTGGCGGCAAGAGCCCGGCCGATGCGATCTATCAGGGGGCGCTCCTCCGGTTCCGCCCGATCATGATGACAACTATGGCCGCCCTGATGGGGACGCTCCCAATCGCCATTGGCCTTGGGGCCGGGGCCGAAACGCGCCGCCCCCTGGGCCTCGCCGTGGTCGGGGGCCTTTTATTTTCACAGCTTCTAACCCTCTACATCACACCGGTTGTATATCTTTATCTGGAATCCTTCCAGAAAAGACTGGCCGGATGGCGTTCAAACCCTCTTGCCGGTACTACGGAGTAGATATCCGCCGGACTTGATTACAAGAGGGAAGAAAGGATATACTGTCGCCCTCGTAAGGCAAGATAGTCAACCCTGTAGTGAGCTTGTCGAACCTAGTCAAGGAAGACGCCTTGGTTAACTGGAGAGATCAGGAGATCCCAATTAAGTGATCCTATTCACCGACATATGGAAGGCATTAATACTTGGGATCGTGGAAGGGGTCACGGAGTTCTTGCCTGTCTCGTCTACCGGCCATCTTATACTAGCCGGCAGTCTGCTCTCTTTTACCGGGGAGAGGGCAAAGGTCTTTGATATATTCATCCAGCTTGGGGCTATCTTTGCAGTGGTCTGGATATACAGGGAAAAACTCATTTCTGTCATCGAAAATCTTGGATCAGCAGAATCAAAAAGATTTACAGGTAATTTATTTACTGCATTTTTGCCGGCAGCAATAATCGGCCTCTTAATACATTCATGGATAAAGGCATACCTTTTTAATAATCTTACTGTTGTGGCCGCATTGATTTTAGGTGGCGTATTAATATTAATTATTGATAGGAAAATCAAAAACCCAAAGATATCAGAATTAGATAGTATGTCTCCCCGCCTGGCATTAGGCGTGGGCCTGGCCCAGGTCTTGTCTCTCTTTCCGGGGATCTCGAGGTCCGGGGCCACAATTATGGGGGGATTAGTCCTGGGACTTGATAGAAAGACGGCAACAGAATTTTCATTTTTCCTAGCGATACCTACCATGTTTGCCGCTACATTATATGACCTCTTAAAGGGTATAAAGCACCTGGCAATACCAGACTTGCCTGTCTTTGCTGCCGGTTTTATCGTATCTTTTATATCTGCCCTCTTTGTAATAAAGACATTTCTTAAATTTATTGCAAGACACGACTTCACTATATTTGCATATTACCGTATCATCTTTGGTATCTTAATCCTGTTGCTGATATAGAAATTAACTCGTTTTATATCCGTATAGCGCTCATTTCTTCTGACCAATACTAGAATTGACGAGCACGCAGCTATTTCTTCTTCATGATTAGGATCTCTGCTGCCCTTGTCCTGACAGGCACAGCTTCCAGGTTACTATCCCGGAAGTCGGTCTTTTGGAAGGTAAGCGGGGAAGATCAGGGGAAAAATATGGGGAGCGCTCCCCCTTTGTTCCCTTTTGAAAAACTGAGGGTGGGCAAGTTCTGCAATTCAGACAGTAGAGAAAAGAAGCGACATTTCCTGTCCAGTACAGTGGTTGATAAATTCCTGATTTTCATTTTTCTTTAAGCCATATCATTTTATGCTTGATTTGTGTTAATCTGTATGTTATTATAAATATAA
>JACRHA010000135.1 GCA_016234185.1 Nitrospirota bacterium | reverse complement strand
TTTGGAAATTGGTTCAGGCCAATTCATAACCGACCTCCTTTTGCCTGCTTCCGTGGTCGTTGGGATTTCGCCCATTCTTCTACCTCTTCCCTGTTAAACCGCCACTGATTGCCTATCTTCGATACAGGGATCTTCCCTTGTTGCGCCCACTTGTAGATAAGGTCCTTGCTGATTTGAAGGTATGCAGCCACCTCTTTTACCTTCATCCATCTGTTTTCCAACGCAAGTCCTCCAATATTTCCAGAAATTCAGGAGAAATCAAATGAGATCATAGAAAATCTTGTTTAAAATGTCAACTATGCTGCTAATAAATCAGGCCAATTGATTTTATCAGGAGGGGATGATAAAGATAATATAAAAAGGGAAGGCTGAAGGGGGGGAAGGCTTCAGTCTTCAGCCTTCAGTCTAAGAAGGAGGACTAATATTTGATAGGGATTGTGAGGGGACCGGGTAGAAGCTATAAGGATTGCCTCAGGACCAAAAAGGTTGAAATCGACACAGATCGCGCAATAGAACAGCACAAGATATATGCCCAAACCCTCTCGGAACTTGGGATAGACCTGGTAAAATTAAGCCCCCTTGAGGAGTTTCCGGATAGCTGTTTTGTAGATGATACAGCGGTAATAATCGGGGATATGGCAATAATATGCAGGCTGAAGCCTGACTCAAGAAGGGGTGAGGAGGATGAGATAGGAAAGGTATTAATGGAATATAAAGAGGTCTTTCATATCAAGAGGCCTGCCTTCTTAGAGGGGGGAGATCTCATCGTTACCCATGATAAGGTCTATATAGGAAAGTCAGGGAGGAGCGATGATAATGGTATCAGCCAACTAAGGGATATCCTTCGAGAAAGCAGAGACCTGATCCCCGTTGATATAGAAGTCGCACTTCATCTAAAAAGTGTCTGCACACTTATTGACGAGGAGACCCTGCTTATAAGAGAGGGGTCCGGTTACAAAGGGATATTTAAAGGCTTCCGGTTCATCGAGGCGCCTCATGAAGAGGAATGTTCCGCAAACATCCTCTCGATTCATGGGAGGATAATAATGCCTAAGGGGTATCCAAGAACAAGGGAGAGGATTATGGGTATAGGGTATGAGGTTATTGAGGTTGATATCTCAGAATTTGAAAAGGGGGATGGAGGGGTTACATGTCTTTCTATACTATTTTAGAGCCTCCTCGTCGTATGCAATAATTTAAATAATCCTAGAATAACTGTGTCACAAGGGGTAGGTTGAGATGTTAAACAATGATCTTGACACCCTCCCATTTTTTATGATAATTAATTTATTTAAATATATGAAAGGAGCTTGGTATGTATGCAGTGGTTGAGACAGGGGGGAAACAGTACCGGGTATCTCCTGGCGATATAGTCAGGTTTGAGAAGATAGACAAGCCGGTAGGGGAAAAGGTTGAGCTAGATAAGGTACTCCTTGTCCGTGGTGACGGGGATGATAGTCTCTCAGTCGGGGAGGCGCTGAAGGATGCCAGGGTGATCGGAGAGGTTGCTGCCCAGGGCCGGGAGAGGAAGGTGCTCATCTTCAAGAAAAAGAAGCGGAAGGGTTACCAGAGGACAAAGGGGCACAGGCAATATTTCACGAGTGTCAAGATAACAGAGATCAAGGCGTAGGAGGGGTTTTAAGATGGCTCATAAAAAGGGTGTCGGTTCTTCAAGAAACGGACGGGACAGTCAGTCTCAGCGGCTCGGGGTAAAGAGGTATGGAGGAGAGCTTGTATCAGGAGGGAGCATACTTATACGCCAGCGGGGTACAAAATTTTTTCCGGGATTTAACGTCGGACAAGGGAGCGATGATACCCTCTTTGCTAAGATCAGCGGGGTTGTGAAGTTTGAAATGGCCGGAGGAAGAAAGAGGATAAGCGTATACCCTGCCCCTGTTCCATCTGAATAGCTGCTGAATAATCGCCTTCCTAGCATACCAGCCTGCTTCATTCCTTTAATATCTGTCAAGGTGCACAATTGTTTATTGATGAGGTAAAGATATTTGTTAAGGCCGGGGACGGCGGAAATGGCTGTGTCTCCTTCAGGAGAGAAAAGTATGTCCCAATGGGCGGGCCAAATGGCGGGGACGGCGGAAATGGCGGGGACATAACCATCAGGACCTCATCCTCTGTCTCAACCCTGCTTGATCTAAAATACCAGCAGCATTATATGGCAAAGAGGGGCGGGCATGGCAAGGGAAAGGACCAACACGGGAAAAACGGGGATGACCTCCATATCCTGGTCCCGGTAGGGACCCTCGTAAAAGCATTAGAATCAGGGGAGCTCCTTGTAGACCTCACAAGAGAGGGAGAGGAATTTGTCTGTGCCCGGGGAGGCCGGGGTGGAAAGGGTAATGCAAGGTTTAAAACCTCTACCAACAGGACCCCCATGTATGCAGATGAGGGGGAAAAAGGCACGGAGACGTGGCTCCTCCTTGAATTGAAATTGATGGCCGACGTAGGTCTTGTCGGCCTTCCGAATGCCGGCAAATCAACACTTATCTCCAGGGTCTCCCAGGCAAGGCCAAAGATAGCCGATTATCCCTTTACCACACTTACCCCCCACCTGGGCATGGTCTCCTGGGATGATGGAAAGGGTTTTGTGATTGCAGATATCCCCGGTTTAATTGAAGGGGCCCATGCCGGAAAGGGGCTGGGTTTTCAGTTCCTACGGCACATAGAAAGGACGGCATTCCTTGCCTTTCTGATAGACATATCCTCTCCGGACCCAACAGGCAGTCTTGAGGTACTCCGTTCGGAGCTGGGTCAATTTAATAGTTCCCTCCTTGAAAGGCCATTCGTGGTGGTAGCCTCAAAGCTCGACATAAAGGGTGATGGTAAGGGGCTAAGAAAACTTACATCGTACTGTAAAAAATTTAAATATGATATAATTTCCGTCTCTGCTGTAACAGGCAAGGGGATTGACTCCCTTATATTATATCTTGGGAAAAAGGTGGAGGAATTAAAGGGGCAAAGTGTCGGATCATGACCAGCAGAAAGGATATATTAAAGGGATGTAAAAAGGTCGTTCTGAAGATAGGGTCTAACATCATCTCCTCTGTTCGGGAGGGGCTGGACTATCAGCGCATAGAGGAGTTAGCACGGGAGATCTCGTCCTTAAAGGGAACCGGCAGGGAGGTAATCATAGTATCATCCGGTGCTGTTGTCTCCGGGATAAAGAAGCTTGGATTAAAATCAAGGCCGGCTTCAATACCGATAAAGCAGGCCGCTGCCGCTGTGGGGCAGAGCAGGCTTATGTGGGCCTGGGAGTCGGCCTTTGAGCAATTTAATGAAACGGTCGCTCAGGTCCTCCTAACAGGCGATGATATGACAAACAGGACAAGGCTGTTAAATTCAAGAAACACCATCTCGACCCTCCTTGAGTATAATGTCATACCTGTAATAAATGAGAATGACACAGTTGCCACAGAGGAGATTCGCCTGGGTGATAACGACAACCTCGCAGGACTTGTAGCAAACCTTACAGATGCAAACCTCCTGATTATCCTCTCCGATGTGTACGGTCTGTTTACAGAAGATCCCAGGAGCAATCATCAGGCCAGGCTGATACCGCTCGTTTCGCATGTAACCCCTGATATCGAGAGGATGGCAGGAGATGCGGCCTCTAAAGAGGGGACAGGCGGGATGCGGACCAAGATACAGGCCGCAAAGAGGGTCTCCGCATCCGGTGCATATACCATTATAATATGCGGCTTAGACCCGAAAAACCTGTCAAGGCTATTTGCAGGAGAGGAGATCGGCACCATCTTCCTCCCTGAAGAGAGGCCGTTGAAGGGGAGGAAACACTGGATTACCTACACGTTAAGACCAAAGGGGAAACTGGTGCTTGATGACGGCGCGGTCCAGGCCTTACGAGACAAGGGGAAAAGCCTGCTCCCCTCCGGTATAGTCTCAATCAATGGCAGTTTTGCCGTAGGCGATCCGGTATGCTGTTATAATAGTAAGGGGGCCGAGATTGCGAAGGGCCTCGTGAACTTTACCTCCTCTGATCTATCAAGAATTAAGGGTGTGAGGACAAGCGAGATTGAGAAGATCCTCGGGTATAAGGACTATGATGAGGTAATCCACAGGGATAATCTCGTTTTAATTAATCCAGGACAGAAGGACTTAAGATGAAGGATATAAAAGGATACATAAGAGATGCGGCAAGGGAGGCAAAAACGGCAGCCCGTTCCTTAGCTAAGATCTCAACTACTGTTAAAGACAGGGCATTAATCCGGATGGCAGAGACCCTTGAAAAGAGGGCCGATGAAATTATTTTAGAGAACAAAAAGGATCTTGAGCAGGGCAAAGGGTCCGGCCTTAACAGTGCAATGCTTGAACGCCTGAGCCTGGATAAAAAGAAGATAGGAGAGATGGTTAAGGGCTTAAGAGAGGTATCTGCGCTGCCCGACCCGGTGGGAGAGATCACAAAAACATGGAAGAGACCTAACGGAATGGTGGTAAGCAAGATGAGGGCACCGATAGGCCTGATCGGTATCATCTATGAATCAAGACCAAATGTCACGGCGGATGCTGCGGCCCTATGCATAAAATCCGGAAATGGTGTTATCCTCCGGGGCGGGTCAGAGGCGATAAACTCCAACATCATCATAGCAAGGCTCCTCTCCGGGGCTTGCGAGCAGGAGGGTATACCCGGTAGGGCAATAACGCTTATAGATACAATTGATCGGGAGGCAGTATTAGAGCTTCTAAGGCAGGAGGACTATGTCGACCTTGTAATCCCGAGAGGCGGGGAGGGGCTTATAAGGATGGTCGTAGAGAACGCAAAGGTCCCTGTGATCAAGCATTATAAGGGCGTCTGTCATACCTATGTGGACATCGATGCAGACCTTGATAAGGCAGAGAATATCTGCTTTAACGCCAAGGTACAAAGGCCGGCCACATGTAACGCCATGGAGACCCTGTTGGTTCATCAGGGGGTTGCAAAGAGGTTCCTCCCCAGGATGATAAAGAGGTTAAGGGAGGCAGGGTGCGAGGTAAGGGGATGCAAAAAGACCGTTGCTATAACCCCTGACATCAAAGAGGCGCACGAGGAAGACTGGGGCAGGGAGTACCTTGATCTTATACTTAATATTAAGGTTGTATCAGATATGGATGAGGCAATGTCCCATATATCCGGATACGGTTCTGAGCATTCCGATTCAATAATAACAGAGAGCTATACAAAGGCGCACCGTTTTTTAAGAGAGGTAGACTCTTCTGCCGTCTTTGTCAATGCATCAACAAGATTAAACGATGGATACGAGTTCGGCCTTGGGGCTGAGATAGGGATATCTACAACCAGGATCCATGCAAGGGGACCGATGGGGCTTGAAGAACTCACCACTACCAAGTTCATCATAATGGGTGATGGGCAGATCAGGGAGTAGGGATGCGGATCGGTATCCTTGGGGGGACATTCAACCCTATTCATAACTGTCACCTCGCTGTTGCAGAGGAGACATTAAAAAAGGCCTCTTTAGATCTGATCCTCTTTATCCCATCAGGCAATCCCCCGCACAAGGAGGAGAAGGATATAATAAGGTCGGAAGACAGGCACGAGATGGTCCTCCTTGCCACAAGAAAAGATCCAAGATTTAAGGTCCTTGATCTTGAGGTGTCGAGACCGGGAAAATCCTATTCCGTGGAGACGATCAGAGAGGTAAAATCTATCTATGAGGAGAAAAATGAACTCTTTTTTATCGTCGGGATCGATGCCTTCCTTGAGATCTCCACATGGAAGGACGCAGAACTCCTCCTCTCCCTTTGTAATTTTCTGGTGATCTCAAGGCCCGGTTTTTCCTTTTCAGATATCAACAAAGTCCCATTTCTCAAGAGGATAATCGGCCGGAGAGAAGAGGTATCCGGCAGTATCAGGATCTCGATCGTTCCCAACTATTCTATCTCCTTTGTGGAGGTATCACCCTGCTTGATCTCCTCAACCGGGATCCGGGAGAAGCTCAGAAAAGGAAGATCCGTCACAGGTCTCTTGCCTGGATCTGTAGAATCATATATAATGGAAAAAAAGTTATACTGGAGATAAATACGATAGATCCTGAAGAAAAGGCCGTAATCTCTGCAATCGCTGCAGGAGAGAAGAAAGGGATTGATATTGTTCTTCTTGACGTATCAGGTCTTACCACCATTGCCGATTATTTCCTGATCTGTTCGGGCGAGTCAGAAAGACAGGTAAAGGCCATAACAGAGGCGATAACCGAGTCTCTCCAAAAAAAAGGGGTAAAGCCTTCGAGCATAGAGGGAGACAAGGCCCTCCTCTGGGTCCTGATAGACTATCGAGACCTAATAGTGCATACCTTCAAAAAAGAAGCTCGAGAGTTTTATGCCCTGGAGAAGATATGGGCTGATGCCCCAAGGATTGACATAAAGGCAGAATCAACATCCCCTGCTGTCAGAAGCCAGATAAGGGGGAGAAATAATATAAAAAAGAAGAGATAGGTATATGCGACTCTGGGTTTTTTTTCTTCTCGTTATTATTCTTGGTCTTGGTTATGTCGAATTCTTCAACCGGGGAAATGTAACCATACATCTTTCCGCCTCCAGATCTGTAGAACTCCCGATCACTGCACTCTTTCTCATCTCTTTAGCGTCAGGCGGTCTTATGGTCCTTGCTGTTTCGGGAACAAGCGAAATCAGAAACCTCTTTCTAAACTGGCGCGCCTCCAAGATAAAGAAGAGGGAAGAAAAAATACAGGAGCTCTTTACGGAGGCAACCAATGCCTTCCTGTCAAGGAGGGTCAAAAAGGCGATGGACCTTTATCGCCGCCTAATTGATCTGAACCCCAACCATATCAATTCACTGTTAAGACTTGGAGACCTTTATAGAATTGAGAGGGATTACAATGAGGCCATAAGGCTGCACAAAAGGGCAAGAACACTAGATGAGCATGGGCTTGAGACAACCCTTTCCCTTTTGGCGGATCTGGATGAGGCGGGAAGGCATGAGGAGGCCATATACCTGTTGTATGGTATTCTGAAGAGGGATGATTCCAATCCTGCCCTGCTCCGACGTCTTCGCGATACATATATCAAGGTGGAGCAATGGGAGGAGGCGCATGATCTCCAGGAAAGGATTTTAAAGGAAAACGGGAAGGCCCAGCACGAAAAGTTCGATGCAGAATCATCACTTCTTGTGGGTTTGAAATATGAGGCAGGCAGGCGATATTTTGATAAAGGGAATATTGAAAGGGCCAGGAAATATTTCAGAGAGGCCCTTAAGTTAAACAAGAAATTTCTCCCTTCGTACATCGGGCTGGGAGAGATACTGATCCACGAGAACAATATAGATCGGGCAGAGACCCTGTGGGAGGGCGCCTTTAAGATCACAGGGAACATCATGCTTCTTCACAGGCTGGAGGACATCTACCTGGAGATGGATCAGCCCGACAGGGCCATAGACATATATAACGCTGCCATAAAAAGAGACCCGAATAATCATTCATTAAGGCTCTATCTGGGAAGACTTTATTACCGGCTTGAGATGATCGACGAGGCGTTTGATCTCTTGTTGGGTCTTGATACAGAGGGTGTAAGGTTTCCTGACCTGCACAAACTCCTTGGGAGCATATACCTGAGAAAGGACACCCTTATCTCTGCGGTTGAGGAATTCAAAAAGGCGTTAAGTTATGATAAAGGTGTTGTTGCCCGCTTCCAGTGCGCCTCTTGCAGCCTTGAGACTGCAAAATGGTCGGGGCGGTGCCCGAAGTGCGGCCTTTGGGACAAACTTCGGGCCAGCCTGGATATGCAGGAAACCCTAACTGGTGAGCCGATGCCACTAAAAAAGAACGGATTGTAGGATACAGCAGATGCAGGCATGGGAAAGACCTCTCCTTCTTATAGTCCTTGATGGTTGGGGGATTAACGAGAATCAAGAGGGGAATGCCATAGCCCTGGCAAGAAAACCATTTTACAACTCACTCATTGAAGGCTATCCTAACACGGGTCTCCTGGCTTCCGGCGAGGCAGTTGGTCTCCCTGAAGGACAGATGGGCAATTCAGAGGTCGGGCACTTAAACCTGGGGGCAGGGAGGGTGGTATATCAGGACCTTACCAGGATTAATAGATCGATCAGGGATGGCTCCTTCTATAATAATAAGGCCCTTACTGACGGGATAGAGGCCGCCCTCCAAGGCAGCGGCAGACTACACCTGCTTGGGCTCCTGTCTGACGGAGGGGTTCATAGCTCCATTGATCATCTTTTCTCCCTAATAAAAATGGCGAAGGGCCTTCCCATAAGGGATCTCTTCTTCCATGTTATTCTGGACGGGCGCGATACCCCTCCATTCTCCGGATTGGGATATACAGAAAGACTTGGGGAGGAGATGGACAAATATGGTATAGGCAGGATCGCGACCGTTATGGGCAGATACTATGCAATGGACAGGGATAATAGGTGGAAGAGGATAGAGAAGGCATATGATGCGATGGTGATAGGCAAGGGGGATGCCGGCCGGTCTGTAAAGGAGATAATCAGCAGGAGTTATTCCCTGGGTAAAGGTGATGAATTTGTGGTTCCATCTGTGATCCTGGATGAGAGGGGGATGCCAACAGGCAGGATTGAGGACGGTGACTCTGTGATTTTCTTTAATTTTAGAGCGGATAGGGCGCGTGAGATGACAAGGGCGCTAACAGAAAAGGGGTTTAATAAATTTAAAAGAGGTGAGCCTCCGCATCTATCCAGTTTTGTTTGTATGACGACTTATGACGAGGGGTTTGATCTTCCTGTTGCATTCGGAAAGATAAGGCTTAATAATATATTCCCTGAGGTCATAAGCAATCTCGGGTTAAGGCAGATGCGGATAGCGGAGACTGAAAAATATGCCCATGTGACCTATTTTTTTAATGGCGGTAATGAGAGGGTCTATCCGGGCGAGGAGAGGGTCTTAAT
>JACRHA010000136.1 GCA_016234185.1 Nitrospirota bacterium | reverse complement strand
TATTTCATGCAATTGAGAGTTCAGGTAATTTAAACTCTATTTTTTCACCCATGATCTCTTTTGCATCTATAACTTCTATACCGATGAGTTTTCCGTCCTTATTAAAATCAGCATAAACACCGGGTTTGATAGTAACGGTTTCCGCTGATTTTTCCCCTGGTTCTGCAAAATATATGTATAACAGGTCTCTTTCTGGATCATATTCTATTTTCATTTGCTTTCTCCCCCTTTTGAAAAGTTTCTCCCATATCTTGCTTTTGCAGTTAATAAAATTAGCTTCTTATCCTTATGCTTATAATACACCGTTACCTCTTTTTCTTCAAAATATTTTCCTTCCCATTCTGCATTATTTGGGAATACATATACCTTTCCAATAGTACCTTCTTTTGCATCACGGGCAATCCGTCCTTCATTGATAGTGATTTCTATTTCATCTTTAGAGACTCCACGTTGCTGCATTCTTGCCCGGAGGTGATGATGTATATCAGATTGTTTGATTATTATTTTCGACTTCACTTGAGCTCTTCCGCTGGTGCTCGATTTTCCCGGAAGGTTACTAACGCCTCACCCTGTTTTAATGGCAAAGGGCTTAAGGATTCAGGCCCAACATCCCTCTTCAATTCCTCTATTTCCATCTTTAGCATCTCATACTCAATCATTTTCCTTTTCAGGAAGGTACAGCTAAGCTCCATCTTCTTTTTTATCCCAGCCGGTGTCAGGATGTACATATAGGCCCTCTTGTTCTTGGAATTCTTGAATCTTTTTGCCTTGATCAGACCTTTATCTATGAGACCGCTTAAGGCATAGTTCACACTGCCGAGGCTTAAGCCAAGTCTTCGTGAAAGCTCACGCTGGGACTGGGAGTTGTTCTCTGATAGTTCTTTCAGGAGTTTCAGGTGATGGCCGTTCATAAAGACAGCAATGAGTGGAGTTTGGGCAGGCTGCCGCCATTAGGAGACATGGGGATGCCTGCTGTCCTGTTTAATGCGCATTGGTTTTTGATGAGACAAATGATGAGGTATCCTGGATGATGAGTTCAAATGCTGAACTAATATAGTTATGTTAGGGAGAGATGTCAAGTTTTTTAATATCCATGGTATTATCCTCAGCAAGCTCTTTCAGGAGTTTTAATTTGGAACAGACAGTCCTCTTTTAATACTAATCAGCATCCATTATCCTGTAATGTCGGCAGATTAATGAGAGCGACTTAAAGCTCATATTGCTCACATTGTGGCTGAAAAGTCGGATAGATCACCTTGGCCTATTGGCTTGACTATCTCTGGATAATCTCCATTCTGATATGAAACAGCAGGGGTCTGGTTATAGGCCGGTATTAATTCTTTTATCTTTTCAAGGACGCCCTCCTTATCCCCGCCTAAGGCATAGACCTGCAATTCAATCAACCGGTTAAAGAATTTTTTAGCATCGCTTCCATTGGTAGTGGATATGGCCATATTTATCTTTTTGTGCGAGGTGGAAAGGATCTTCTCATCCGTATCAAAGAGTTCTTCGTAGAGTTTTTCTCCAGGCCTGAGACCTGTGAATATTATCTTGATGTCTTTATCAGGAACTAATCCTGAGAGGGCAATCATGTTTCGTGCAAGGTCTACAATCTTGATCTGCTCACCCATATCAAGGACAAACACCTCACCCCCGTTGCCCATCGAGGCAGCCTGAAGGACTAACTGGACCGCCTCGGGGATGGTCATGAAGTAGCGCTGCATGTCAGGGTGGGTGATTGTAACCGGTCCACCCTTCCGTATCTGATCTCTAAAAAGGGGGACTACACTGCCGTTACTCCCCAGTACATTCCCAAACCGGACAACAATAAATTTCGTCTTGTTGACGGCATTTATGTGCCGCACCGCCATCTCTGCAATGCGTTTTGATGCCCCCATGATGCTTGTCGGGTTAACGGCCTTATCTGTCGATATCTGCACAAAGGTCTCAACGCCAAACTGGCCGGACAACTCCATAACATTCAATGTACCAAGGACGTTGTTCTTTACACTCTCGATTAAATTATCCTCCATCAGCGGGACATGTTTATACGCGGCGGCATGGAATACGATCTGGGGTTTGTGTTTCTGAAATTTGAGATACAGACGGTTCATGTCGCAGATATCCCCTATGACAACGCTGAAGAAGTCCCTTGAGTATTTTTCACCGAGTTCACGGTCAAGGAAAAAGAGCCCATTCTCACTGCGGTCATAAAGTATGAGGTTGCGGGGATTCTGTTTCATGATCTGTCTGCAGAGCTCTGAACCTATTGAGCCTGCCGCCCCTGTGACAAGGACCCTTTTCCCACACACAAGGTCTCTGATATTCTCATGGTTGATCCTTACCGGTTCTCTGAATAAGAGGTCTTCAATGGATATATCCCTGATCTGGTTGACCGAGACCTGTCCTGCAATAACATCTTTCAGGCTTGGAAGGGTCTTAAGGGCAACGTTCTGTTTTTGACACTCATTCATGATGTTCTGTATCTGGGCGGGTGTGGCTGAAGGAATGGCGATAACGATCTCTTCCGGGCTGTATTTATCTACGAGTTTGGTCAGTTCCTTTCCTGTCCCAATGACCGGCACTGAGTTGATCTTATGCCCCTTCTTTCTCTCATCATCATCAATAAATCCCACCGGTTGATAGGTATATTTCGGGTTTTTAAGCATGTCTCTCAGCAGGAGGTCGCCTGCATCACCGGCCCCGTAGATAAAGACCTTCTTTTTTGTTTCGGATAGGGCAAATCCCGACTGCTCCCTGAACAGTCTTGTCGCTACCCTGACACCACCCATCAGCATCAAGAGTAGAATGCCGTCTAATACAGGAATTGAACGGGGATAGGAGTGAAGGCCGGGTATTGGGCCCGGTATTAGCCCCGGTATTAGCCCCGGTATTAGATAGATAATCAATCCGATCAGCGCCGAGCTGACGATGATACCCTTTATAATCTGAATAAGGTCCCGGATGCTGACATATCTCCAGAGCCCGCTGTTGAGGTCAAAGAAGTAGAAGATGCCCAGTCTTACCACGATAATGACCGGCAGGGTGGTCATGATCATGTGATAATAGGCTGAGGGGACTTCACCCTCGAATCTAAGGAGAAAGGCGAGGAGATTGGCTGCTACTATCAATAAGAGGTGAACAGACACCACTGTTATCCTGCGGTATTTCAGGATCAGGTCTGTGATCGTGTTAAATAACGTCATTATCGGTTATTCATTTCTCTCTTCTATGGTGTGATTGCTATGATGAGTGAGCGTAGATAAAATTAAGCTAATATACTAACTAATGCCTTTGGAAAAGGCAAGAGGTTTTTTAACTTTGAACACCTCAACTTTTTTACGAAAGAACCTATAATTCAGCCATTTCTTATACCTTTCATGGCTTCTTCTGCGTTGACAAGGCCGGCGCCCTGCTCATCCCGAGAGAGGCCGAGGCTGTCTGCGGTCTTTTTCAGCATGTCTTTGATGGTGAATGCCAGCTTGGGGTCTGTTGTACCCTCTTTGACCCCGGCGGATTCCAGCAGCAGGGCACAGATGCCGGCCACATGAGGGGTGGCCATGGATGTGCCTGACATGCGCACGTATCGTGGAGGACGTGTGGCAGCGGTATGCTTCTTTGCATGTGCAGGGGGCGCGGATGAGCGCTTCTTTTCAGGGCTGTCAAGGTCACAGGCCGATGCAGGCAGGAACCGGCTTTTTGCTGAACCGATGCCTGTAGCATATACACACTGTGATCTTGATGCAACACCACCACCAACCGCTAAGATATCCGGTTTATGGATGACCTTTCCACGATGTTTGACCGGCCCGCGGGAGGAATAGAAGGTCAAGGCCTTTGTCTTGTCTACTGCCCCCACGGTGATTACCTCACGGGCCATCCCCGGAGAGCCTATTGTCCCCTTGCGGGGGCCTTCGTTGCCTGCGGCAACACAGACTACAATCCCCTCGCGCATAAGGGCATCACATTCCCGGCTCAGTATGTCGTCAGGCGTTCCCGGCCCACCAAGGCTGAGGTTGATCACATGCGCCCCTTTTGAGGCCGCCCAGCTAAGTCCTGCCACTACATCTGCGTCAGTGCCGCCAGCTTCTCCCAGGACCTTGGCTGCTATGATCTTTGCGGCAGGGGCAACACCCCTGTAGACCTTGCCTTTGCCGGCAATAATGCCGGCCACGTGGGTGCCGTGTCCCACTGTGTCATCAGGAGATTCGTCTGTAAAGTTCTTTAACGCTGCGACCCTCCCTTTGATGTCCGGATGTCCCTTATCAACTCCGGTATCAACCACTGCAACGGTGATACCGCTGCCGGTATAACCACTCTCCCAGACAGCCGGCACTTCGGAGAGGGGAACGCTGTCAACTAAGAGTGGATAGACAGGCTTGGCCTCCTCGTAACTGTGGCCCGCACGAGTGAGTTTCCGTTTAAGGGCGCTTAACTGACCCTTCGGAACTTTAATCACAATGGCGTTGACCCTTCTGTGTGTATGGGTAATCTTTGCGCCGCAGCTCTCTAAGAGCGCCCTTTCCACCCCTGCGCCTTCACAGATTCCACATGCCTCTGCATGGATGGCATGAGTCCCGCGCCCGCTGCCCGGGACATGGACGCTCTTCTGCACGGTGCCGCTTGGGGTGATAATCAGGGTGGTAAAAGGTGATGAAACTCTGGGGTCTTTCTTTTTAGCCTTAGACTGTCCTTTGGGTTTGTACATTTTTCTGAGTTCCCATTAGAAAAACCCCACCCTCACCCCCCGATAAATACATTCGGGGGCAAGCTCTATCCCTCTCCCTGAGGGAGAGGGGAATAAGATGGGTAGGTGAGCGGTGCCCACCCTACGGCTGCTGTATCCTTACCTTTTCTATGTACTCCATAAAGAAGGCTGCAAAGACGGCAAAAAAGGCAGCAGTTATGGTGGACAGCATGACTATCTGCCTTCTCTTGGGTTTTGATCTGACCTCTGCCATCTTTGCTGCATCAAGCACCTGCACAGTCGGGGTATCCTTTGCCTCCTGTATCCGCGCCATCTCGTACTGCTGGGTCAACAGTTCATAAAGGGTCTGCTGGACCTTTGCGTCTCTCAAGAGCCTGACATACTGCAATGACAAATCCGGAATCTTTGAGGTCGGAATAAAAATGTCCTTTGTTGACGGATTGCCCGGCCTGCTTTTTCCCTCCTCAAGCTCTCTCAACTTCTCCTTCAGCTCATCTACCTGGGTCTTTAGAAGCTCTGCCTGGGGGTTGTTAGGTGTTGCATAAGAGAGGAGTGTCTGTAGCTCCACCTCTTTTGCCATGAGCTGGCCTTTTAGGCTACCTATTGCCTCAAAGACTGCCCTTGACTGGTCGTCTAATTTTACCGCCTTGTTTCTCTCTTGAAATCCCTTGATCGCTTCCTCAGATTTTACAAGCTCTACCTTTGCATCTTTAAGCCTCACCTCCACAAAAACCCTCATTCTCCTGCCGGCAGTAGTCACCATACTCTTATTGATCCTATCAAGCTCCTCAACATAGGCATTGGCCATGTCTGCAGCCATCCTGGGATCTTTATCCTCTACAGTAATCGAAATTATACCATCCTTGGACTTTGATACCTTTACCATACCCTTCAGAGCGTTTCTGGCACTTTCAACACTCTTGGTTTCAAAGACCTTCATCAATTCGAATCTGTTTATTATGGGCTCCCTTATCGTCTCGCTATTTAATATGGCAATCCATAAGTCAGCTGAAGATCCCATAAGGCCACCGACAAGGCCACCAAGGCCACCAGGTAACTGGGATATAATACCAGCGGCTGGTGAGCTCTCCTGCTGGGGTGGAAATATAGTAGCCGTAGACACATATATCTTTGGAAGGATAAGGCTGTATACAATGGATGCAACGAAAGCCACCCCCACAATAACCCCAATAAGCAGCTTCCGCTTTACCAGCACCTTCCAGTAGTCGAGGAGGTTTATCTCGTCGTCTTCTATTCTTTCTTCGTTTGCTGTTGCGCCATTCATTGTTTCACCTATCACCCCCACCTTATTCCCTCCCCCATTAAGGGGGATGGAATAAGATAGGCTGCCGCCAATCATACCTTAAAAGGTATGCAAAGTAAACGCATTAACTGGGGAACTAAAACTATACAACTAAAAAGTTACGATCAAAACCCCGGCGGTGACTGCTATCTGATAGAGTATCTGGGTTATATCCTTTATTTCCCTCAGCCAGGCAATCTTTTCTATCTTTTCAGGGACGACAATAGTGTCTCCCGGGTCAAGCACCTTCCAGTCACTCAGGAAACCACCGGCAGCCCTCTTACTTATGGCCGTACCGTCTACCTTCAGGATGTAGATCGCTCTATTGTCTGCATCCCTCGTAACGCCTCCTGCCTTTTCTATATATGAAGATACGGTACTGTCAGGGTCATATACAAAGGCAGTCTGGTTATACACGGCGCCTATTACCTGGATCTGCTGGGGTTTCTCAGGGATTATTAATGTATCCCCATCCTCTAAGAGGATGTCAGAAGGGGATCCCGCAAACCGCTCAATAGCAACCAGCCTGATGCTTAATCTGCCTTTTGCCTTGGCTGTCCTCAATTTGCTGATAAGCGCTTTTTTCTGTTCTGCAGCAGCCTTATCTTGTTCTGTCTGTTCCGGTGTAAGCGCTGTCTCAATGGTCCTTGCAGATTGAGACAGCATCTGTTGTTCCAGCCTGTCTATTGCCTCATTAAGCTGTCTCTGTTGAAGCTCTCTTACAGATTCCCTTGTAAATATTGCCCCTTTAAGATATGCCTTGTCAGTAAACCCGCCTGCGCGTTTCATAAGGGAGGCGAGGGTCTCACCCTTCTCTATGGTATATGCACCGGGAAATCTAACCTCTCCTTTTATATTGACTGCCCTGTAGATCGCCCATTCAGGGACACTCTTCACAAAAATATAGTCGTTCTCCTGGAGCCTGATATTGTGATGAGGGTCGTCATCGAGCGCCTTTTTGAGATTAATCTGCATCTTCCTGGTCTCCGGTCCCTGCTGGGTGACGGTTATCCTGGTTATCTCTGCCTCATCTGTATAGGCATAATACATAAGGCCGCCTGCCATGGAGATCAGTTCATTTACTGTAATCCCTGTCCCTACACCGTACTCACCCTCTCTCTGAACAGCGCCAACAAGCTTTACAACCCCTTTACCATGAACTACCGGAAAGATAGTAATCAGATCACCAGGCTGGATCTTGACATCCGATCTCTTTATATCTTCAATATTGACATCAAGTACAGCGCCATATCTATTATCTATGATCCGTTCTATCTGAAGCCTCCCTTTAAAGGCTATATCATTTAATCCGCCTGCAAGTTCTATAAGCTCCATGACTGTTTTCTCGCCTTTCAACTCATATATTGCAGGAGTATTTACATTACCGCTGACGCCTGCTAAAGGACCAACAGGGGGTATAAATATTACATCCTCTGGTAAAAGCCTTATATCCTTTGTCTTATCCCCTTTCATGAGAAAATCATAGAGGTCAAAATGGGTAATCGTTGTCCCATTCCGCCTCACCTGAATATCACGCATCGTCCCGTTTTTACCCGAGCCGCCTGCTGCAAAGAGGGCATTGATGAGTGTGGAAAATGAAGATAGTGTATAACTGCCCGGCCTGCGGGCCTTTCCAACCACAAATATCTTTATAGTCCTGAGCCTTCCAGTGCTTACATTCATCTTTACCTCTTGCGGCAGGTAGTACCGGCTGAACTCCCTTTCTATGAAGTCTTTGGCCTCGGTAAAGGTTAATCCCGACAGGTGCAATATGCCTATCTGGGGAAGGATTATCTTCCCGTCATTGTCAATCATAGCAGAGTATTCCACATTGAACTTCCCCCAGAGGCTTATCTTTATCTCATCCCCCGGGCCAAGCAGATAGTCTGGCGCGACAGGCACTGCATCTACAGGGGCAAATGTGCTCAATGGCCGTTCAAACAGGTCATAGCCAAACTGTTCCACTTCTGTGGATATGGCAGCAGGGCTTTTACCCCTGATATATGCCTCAAAAGGGGAAATCCTTTTTTCAGTTATAACAGGAGCGGACTGAATTGTTTCTGTGCCAAGGGGTTTTACCGCTGGTTTTTCGGTCTCCGGCTCTGACCTCTTCTGTAAGATGTCCTTTGCCTTCTTAATCTGCTCGGGAGTAGAAGAGATATTGGCAGGCGATGTAGTGGATACCGTCGGGGCAACGGCAGTATACGGGCTTATTTCCTGAGCAAGGGCCGTCTCAAGGAGCAGATAGATTACGATTATTGCGATAGAGAAGACACTTAAATTCTTTAGTTTTAGTCTGTGAATGATTATCAACAAAGTACCAGAAACAGGTTGAAGTAAATATATAAATATGTAAAAATTATGTCGTTGAGTCTAATCTAAGATGCGGAGTCTGGTTTGAAAAGCACGTTGGGATTATAGTGGAAGGCTAACAATTTGTCAAGTTTTACCTTGTTTATCACGTTTACGGGTGTCACCTTCAGTGAAGGGTGGTGAAGACAGAGTGCATTATCAGCGCGCCTGTAGCTCAACTGGATAGAGCGTCGGACTTCGAATCCGCAGGTTGGGGGTTCAACTCCCTCCAGGCGCGCCAGGTAGTTCAAGTAAGGTGGGCAATGCCCACCCTACTATCTACTATCATGGGCATGGGCCTTGAAATTTTGCGAGAATATATTTATTATAACATTCTGGATCTTGCAGGCGCCTGTAGCTCAACGGATAGAGCAACGGCCTCCGGAGCCGTGTGTTGGAGGTTCAATTCCTCTCAGGCGCGCCAAGCATCCGCCGGAGGCGGATGCACTAAAAACAAATAACGAATAACTTATAACTACTGCGTAGCAGCAACAAAACAGTTAAGAGTTACAAGTTATAAGTGCAGAAATGGTTTTACTATTTCTGCCTAGGGCCGTTAGCTCAGATGGTAGAGCAGCTGACTCTTAATCAGCGGGTCGGAGGTTCGATCCCTCCACGGCTCACCAGGAATTTCAAGGGGTTGCGGCATTTTGCTGTAACCCCATAGATATCTAACCCCTACAACGGCCAGAATATGGGTATAAATATCATGGATATGATAAAGGCCACTATTGTGAGCGGGAGTCCCACACGTACAAAGTCAAGGAAGCGGTATCTGCCTGATCCGTAGACAAGGACAGATGCGGGCTCAAGCGGTGTGATAAATGAGCAGGAGGCTGCTATAGCCACAGTCATGGCAAAGGTCTTTGGATTAACCCCAAGTTTCTGGGCAGTGTGTATAGCTATTGGAAGTATGAGCAGCGCCGCAGCAACATTGGACATCGGCTGTGTCAGGATTACCGTCAGGATAAAAAAGCTCCCAAGAAGCGCATATATACCGTAATCTGCAGTCAGGGCGATGATAAGGTCAGCAAGGAATTTAGCCGTCCCTGTCTGCTCCACCGCTATCCCAAGGGATATCATCCCTCCTATAAGGATAAGGAGATGCCAGTTTACGGACTTATATACCTCGTCTGTATAAAGACACTTGCTTAAAACCATCAAAACGGCCCCCGTAAGAAAGGAGACCGAGATAGGAATTATACCTGCGGCCCCTGCAATAATACTTGCAAGGAATATGACCAAGGCCATTCCTGCCTTCTTTGTCCGGAACCGCTCCGGCGTAACATCCCCTATTATTATCAGCTTTAACACATCTCCCAGTGCATCTATACGGTCACTCACCCCCTGAAGTAAAAGGACATCCCCCACGCGCAGGGGGATCCTCCCCACTTTTTCACGCAGGCATGTTCCGTGTCTGTAGAGGGCAATTGCAGAAAGACCGTAGGTATGCCTGAAATTAAGATCCTTTAAGGTCTTACCTTCAAGGAGGGAGTCTGCTGCTATAACCGCCTCGACCATACGGACATCACCGGGTTCTAAATCTTTGTCGCTATGTTTGAACCCTGATTTTATCTCTACGCCATCTATCTGATCCGCCCTTGCAAGGTTTTCGATACTCCCGATCACAAGGAGGGAATCTCCCCCTTCAATTATAAAGTGATCCCCGGGGATGTAGATATTTTTACCATCCCTGTGTATTCCTACTATTGACAGATCATGCAGTTTCCCGAATGCACCTTCTGAAATCCGGGTCCCGACAAGCGGCGACGCCGGCATCACCTTGAGCTCTGACAGATATTCCCTGATGCCATAGTCTTCTATTACCGCCTCTTTTTCTCTGTCGGGGAGGAGTAAGTAACCCACTGTAACAAAAAACAATATCCCGCAAAAGAGGATTATCAGCCCGATCGGAGTAAAATCAAATAACGAAAAAGGGGCTATCTTATATGTAGACAGGGCCTCTGATACTGCTATATTGGTAGATGTGCCAATTAGGGTGCACATCCCGCCGAGCATGGACCCGAAAGAGAGGGGCATGAGTAGTTTTGAGGGGTTGATCTTTGCCACCCTTGCTACACTTACCGCAGAAGGGAGGAGTATGGCAGTAGCAGCCACATTATTGATGAATGATGAGATCAGTCCTACAGTAATAAGGAAGACAAAAAGAAGGCGTCTTGGACTGTGTCCTGACCAGTTCAGGATGACGTGGGCAATCCTGTCTGCAACACCGGTCTTGATCAACCCTGACGTCATAATAAGTATGCTCCCTATCATGACAAGGGCCGTATTGCTAAACCCAAGGAATGCCTGTTCCGGTGAGAGTAAGCGGAAAAAGATCAGGGCAAGGACAACTAAAATAGAAACGATGTCTACAGAGAGTACCTCTATGGAGAACAATACAACAGCAAAGAACATGATCAGGAGGGTTATAAGTATGTTCATCTCCGGCATGGCAGGCATTATACTTGACAAGCCCCTTGATTTTCAAGTAAATTAGTTTGAAAAGTGTAATGTGGCAGTAGACCATGCATTGCATTGCGATTGTGCTCAAAAATGCCCACGACCCATTGCATTGGCCTTCGGCCGCAATGGGTACCCCGAAGGAAGGCCGGTAGATTTGAGGCGAGGCGTACTTTATAATGACCAGGCATTGCGAATTTGCTCAAAAATGCCCAGGTGCAAG
>JACRHA010000003.1 GCA_016234185.1 Nitrospirota bacterium | reverse complement strand
TACGCCTCTTTAAATACAAGGTCATTCTTACCTTCACTGTTATGCCAACCTATCAGTTTCGGATTGATGTTAACCTTAAAAAACTTCCCTATCTCTATCCAACTCCTTATCTCTGTCTGATAGTTTAGCCCATCAAAAAATGACTCCCCACCGTAGTTTTCCCTGGGCCTCCTCTCATCCTTTTTTAATCCTGCATAGGATATCTCCAACCTGATGGGATCAGCCAGCCTATATCTTATCCAGCTATCTGGAGGCAAATCGATATCACCAGGATAGATGCCTCCTGTCCCCTTATAATTTAAATCAGGCCCGTAGCTTAAAGATTGTAAAGGTATATCTGCTAAATCGTAACAAGCGGCTGTATCAGGACCAGGGAGGTAGAAAGCTACTAAGATTCCAAACAGATATCTTAACCTGAATATCTTCAGTAAAGGAAAAAAGGCTAGAACAATTAATGATCTGTCCATCCCAGGAAGATCAAGTCTCAGGAAGGGTCAGTGTATCAATAAATCTTGAGTCGGCCTCCTTTAACCCAATGAACTTGATCCCCATCCCGGGAGGCTCATCATTGGTTTTCTGCTCGCTGATCCTCACAACAATACCTCTTGCCTCGATAAGTTTAGGAATCGATGGAAAGGCGATCTTAAGCTCAATCTCAGTGCCAACGGGTAGAGGTGCCAGTGTCTGGATGAATAGGCCGCCGCCGCTTATATCGGCTATATAATCAGACTTGAAAGAATCTTTGGCCGCATATTCGATAAGCAGATGGACAGCATGTCTCTGATGTGCCCTTCTTTCAGGATTAAAAGGATTCATATACCCCCGCTTCCTTTACTTTCGAAAGGTTCATCTTATTCCTCTTTGGATTATATTAACCATCTCATCATGGATCTTTCCATTGCTGGCCAGGATCTCCTTTTTGTAGATGGAAAAAAGACCTCCCCTGAAGTCAGTCACGTTTCCACCAGCCTCCTTTACCATCAACCAGCCTGCTGCCGTATCCCATGGCGAGAGGTTCATCTCCCAGAAACCGTCAAGACGCCCTGATGCAACATAGCATAGATCAAGGGCCGCCGATCCAGTCCTCCTTACCCCGATACTCGCAAGGCTGAAATTATAGAAGTGATCAAAGTTGTTTCTTGCCGCCTCACGCACATCATAGGCAAACCCTGTAACAAGGAGGGATTTAGAAAGGCTTGCGGCCTTTGATACCGAAATCGTCTTATTGTTCAGGTAGGCGCCTTTTCCTCTTTCTGCACTAAACATCTCATCCCTTATCGGATCATATATCATACCAAAGACGATCTCTCCATCTGCCTCAAACCCTATGGAGACGCAAAAGAATGGAAACCTGTGGGCATAGTTGGTAGTCCCGTCAAGGGGGTCTATTATCCACTTATACCCTGATCCTTCTCCATCCCTGTGCCCCTCCTCGGCTAGTATCAGGTGGTCCGGAAACCTCTCCTTTATTATATTTACGATAAGATCCTCTGAGGCCATGTCAATATCCGTCACAAGATTTACCGGGCCCTTGTAACTAATGCTAAAATCCCTTGTGAGGCCATCCTTCAATATCTTGCCGGCAGATCTTGCAGCCTTTTCTGCGATCCTTTTAATCTCATCGATATCATTGATCTTTGTGGTCATTACATGTTCCTTTGCAAACCGGCAATAATAGTATCATATCCGGATATGTCTTTAAAGATAATTAGATCTGCTTCCAATTTATTCATAAATAGCATTAAGCAGGCTCCTTATTTACATCTGGTGTATCCAATTAGATAATTTCAGTATCGTTTCGGATACACCAATAAAGCTATTAATAGCCTCTTTCCATTGTATTTCAAGGTATTTCAAGAAATTAAATCATGGCACAGTATTTGCTGAATATTTATAGGAAAGTACCCGGCAAGAAAACATTACCTAAAGGACAAGGAACAATAATAATGAAAAGGCTGACAATATTATATTTTATGGGATTATTGGCTCTACTGGTTATTATCTTTATCGGTGGATGCGGATAAGGGTGAGGGAACTGTGTCCGCAGCTTATTATTTGCTTAGGAGGATAGCTATATTGTTGCTATTAGAGTTGGTGACAATCAGATCAGGCCTCATATCCCTGTTTAAATCAGCGATGGCAATGGATGATGGTCCGCTTCCGACCTCTATATTAATTGCATTGGCAAAGGTCATATCACCCCTGCCCGGGAGGATTGAAATATAGTTGCTCCCGAAGTTTGCAACAACAATATCAGGATATCCGTCAAGATTTAAGTCGCCTACGGCAATAGAGATAGGTCTGATACCTGAATATATAATGGCACTGCTGGAAAAATCCCCTGCCCCCATCCCGGATAGAATCGAGACGGTGTTGCTGTTGAAGTTCGCCACAACGAGATCATCCACTCCGTCCCTGTTAAAATCAGCAGTTGCAATATAAGAAGGCCCAAGTCCTGCGCCTCTTGCTATTCCATTATTAAATCTTCCATCCTTATTGCTATGGAATATCATTATGTCATTGCTCTCAACATTTGCAACTGCCAGATCTGGTTTTTTATCCCTGTTAAAATAGCCAATAGCGGCAGAATAGGGATGCAGACCTGTCTTTAGATCCTGCATGAAGGCAAACCCTCTCTCTTTATCCCCCAAATAGATAGATATGCTGTTATCAAGGCTGTTTACAACAGCCAGATCCGGCCTCTTATCACCATTCATATCGCATACTACAACAGACCTGGGCGACCGTCCTGTCTCGATTGGCTCAGGTGGAGTAAAATCACCGTCACCCTTCCCATAGAGAATAGATATATCATTGCTACCGCTGTTGGCAGTAATTATATCGACCCTGCCATCCAGGTTAAGGTCAGCGGATGTGATGAAGAATGGGTCTTTTCCGGTACCCAACAGCCCTTTATAAAAGAGCCTGTCATCCTTATCTCCAAGGAAGAGCGATACCCCGTCATTTGGGCTGAAGTTGGCTACGGCAGCATCGATAAACCCATCCTTATTAAAATCCGCCGCGGTGATTGACCTAGGGGTATTTCCGGTCTCCCTGAAGATTGGTTTCTGGTATAAAAAACCTTTACCTCTTTGACATCCAAATAATAGAAATGGGAGCAAAACCAACATTAAGGTTAAAACCAAAAACAAAGAAGGAAATGTCAGCCCAGGTATGGTTTTGCTGCCTATGCTTCTCTCCTCGCCTCCTTTAATTCTTCCTCCATTAATGACCTTATCTCTTCCAGTCTCTCCTGGCTATTGGCCTCAAACCGCATCACAATCACAGGCTGGGTATTAGACGCCCTCACAAGGCCCCATCCATCCTCAAATTCTATCCTCACCCCATCTATATCAATCACCTTAAATTTATTTTCAAGGCGCCTCTTCAGGCTTTCCACTAAGGTAAATTTTATCTCATCAGGACAATCTATCCTGATCTCCGGCGTGGAGCAGACCTTTGGCAGGTGGGAGAGCATTGCTGAGACCTTTTCTCTCCTCTTCGTCATTATCTCGATAAGCCGGCATGCAGCATATATGGCATCATCATAGCCAAAGTAATCATCTGCGAAGAATATATGACCGGACATCTCGCCGGCAAGGAGGGCGCCTGTCTCCTTTATCTTGGCCTTTATCAGGGAGTGGCCTGTCTTCCACATGATCGGGCGGCCGCCCAGTCTTTCTATCTCCTTATAGAGGAGCGATGATGCCTTTACCTCAGATATGATGGTAGCGCCCGCCTTCCTTGATAATATGTCCTGAGCAAATATAATCATCAGTTTATCGCCCCATATAATATCTCCCTGATCATCTACTACCCCTATCCTGTCGGCATCACCATCAAAGGCGATACCAACATCAGCCCTCTCCTTTCTTACCTTATCTATCAGCGGTTCAAGATTTGATGTTATAGTAGGATCAGGGTGGTGATTTGGAAACCTCCCGTCCGGCTCACTGAAGAGTTCAATCACCTCATGTCCAAACCCTTTGAATAACCCCGGCGCGATGAGTCCAGCAGTTCCGTTTCCAGAGTCGATCGCTACCTTAAGTCTCCTTCTTCCATCATCCCCATTTGAAAACCTCTTATTTATGTATTTCTTGTAATCAGAAATGATATCATGCCTGCTTAACCTCCCTTTTCCCTTCTCAAACTCTCCTGATTCGATAAGCATCCTTAGTCTTTGGATCTCATCTCCGTATATAGTCTCCCTTCCGAGGCAGATCTTAAATCCATTGAATTCCGGCGGATTATGGCTGCCTGTAATCATTATCCCGCCGTCGACATCGAGATTAAAGAGAGAAAAATAAACAAGGGGCGTGGGGCATATACCAAGATCTATTATATCTATGCCTGTTGAGACTATCCCCGATACAAGTGCATGGAAGAGCTCATCCGAGCTGACCCTTACATCCCTCCCAACGGAGACCTTCTTTTTCCCGTTTCTCCTGACATAGATCCCATATCCCTTCCCGATCAGCTCTGCAACATCTGGATTTAGATCCTTACCTACAATACCCCTTATATCATATTCCCGGAAGATCTCCTTTTTTATCAATTCCTACCTCCTGATCATTCATATATTCTTAAATATTAGGGTTAAATAATGGATTTATAAAATCAATCACATCTAATTTGTTACCTGTGCAAAAACCTATAAACGGTTTATCAGAGGTTAGTATCGGATATTTTAATTTTTTTGCTGCTAAAAATAAGGAAATATCTGTTGGCCCAAATTCTAAATTTTTAAAACCTACAATTTCAGATTTTTTTATGAATATCTCTTTAAGTCTTATTATTATATCCTTATTATGAATAAATATCTTTTTAACCCCCTCATTATCCCAGCTTAACCTTCTTTTGGTAAGCCAAAACAATTCAGCTAAAACATATGGGGTGATGAAAATTTCATCTGCCAATGATATCAATCTATTTATACATAGCAATTCATCCTCGGGAAAATTATACAAAGAAACTTTACCAACAAGCTTATTATTAAAAGCCCCCACCAAATAAATAATTAATGGAGATGTATCTATTATTATCTTTCTCATATATTATTTTTTCCGCAAAGATAAAAAAACTCTGCTATCGTGAAATCTTCCTGCTTTCCTTTAGTTTCTTTATTTGGTCGGATAAGGTTTCATCATCAGTGGAAACCTTTGCTACGTTTTTAATCTTTCCTTGAAAATCAATAATAACTCTATAATGTGCTCTCTCCTTTTCTGAAGCCATCATAGATTGCAAAAATGAGCATTCAACTGTCCATGCATTACTTTTTTCTTCAAACAAAACATTTTCTATTCGAAAACCGACAACCCCAAATTGTCCATGGACTTCATAAAAATAGTCCCTCACTTTTTTACTGATCTCTTTTGCATCCATCAATATTTCCTCCTAAATTTTCTCAGATTTAAGATTTATCGCTTCGAGTTAGTGATCTGAACTGATCAATGATGATGCCCGTTATTTTTCCGGGAATCCCATCACCAATCAACCTGTTATCTATCTCCACTACCGGGACTACCTCAATGGTAGAGCCTGTAATAAAGACCTCATCAGACAAAAAAAGATCGTTTACAGGAAATCCCCTCTCTTCAACTATAATGCCGGCCTCTTTTGCCGCCTCTATTACCACCTCCCTTGTAATACCGGAGAGGATATAAGGGCCCTGCGACGGGGTTATCACGCTGCCATTTTTAACAATAAATATATTACTCCCGGAACCCTCAGTTGTCATATTATCCCTTACGAAGACTGCCTCAAATGCGCCGGCCTCCTTTGCCTTTTGCCTTGCAAGCACATTCGGAAGGAGGTTTAAGGATTTTATATCACACCTGCCCCATCTTATATCCGGAGTTGTAATAGCCTTAACGCCCTCTCTTCTCACCTCTTCAGATAACCGGTCGAGCTCCCTGACTGTTATGACGCATGTCGGGTTAACACCTGATGGGAACGGATGGGCCCTGGGCGCCACACCCCTTGTAATCTGGATATATACCTTGGCCTCATTATATCCACTTTTCTTGAAGGCCTCCAGGATGATCTTCTTCCATTCATCTTTGGAATAGCCCATGTCAAGTTGTATCTGATTCGCACTCCTCTCAAGCCTTACTAAATGATCCTCAAGCCCAAAGAGGATGCTGTTATAGCTCCTTATTACCTCATAGACGCCATCGCCAAACTGATAGCCCCTATCCTCTACGTTTACGGTTGCCTCAGAAAGGGGCATAAATCTCCCATTCACAAATGCAATATCCGGCATATTATCTCTTCCTCATCAGGATGTGATAGAATGCATGAAGTCCATTAATCTCTTCTGCGACATCGATAATCTCAAACGTGTCCGCGAAGATCTCATAGAGGTCTTTCTTCTTAAAGAACCTGTCGTAATGACCCCTATGGGCTGTCCAGTCCCTTTTCCTCCTCTCCCCCTCGTAATGTTTAAACCTGTTCGAAAAACAGGAGAGGATAAAATATCCTCTCTCTTTCAGGAGCAAAGGGAGCCTATTTATATAGTCCATCGCATCAGGCTTCTTTATATGATGAAGAACACCATAATCTATCAAGACATCAAATGCGCCATCCTTGAAGGGTATATTAAATATATCACCTGCAATAAAATGAAGACTTCCTTTAATATCCTTTCCCTTTGAAAACCCAATCGCCCTTTTAACTGCAAGAAACTGATAGTCCATGCCATAGGCCACTAGCCCCTCCATGGCCGCAGCAATCGTATGCCTCCCTTCACCGGAACCAATGTCGAGGAGTCTCTTTCCGGCCAGGGATCTTTTATTTTTTTTCAGAAAATCCATTACAAATCTCTCAGGTTCAGTGACAGGCCAGCCATGCTCCCCTGTCCTGTATGCCTCTTCAAAATAGACCTTTTGCAATTCGTAAACC
The DNA here is from genome assembly GCA_016234185.1 of Nitrospirota bacterium. Taxonomy (GTDB): domain Bacteria; phylum Nitrospirota; class Nitrospiria; order JACRHA01; family JACRHA01; genus JACRHA01. The sequence goes on along the minus strand of JACRHA010000003.1, from coordinate 18,082 downwards.
TTCATCATACATAAAATACTACAAAGGGCCTCTCCTAGACAAGCCTCAAGAGAAATATAATCTTAACTCATAAAAACCATCGGGATGTCGTTATTTCAGAAGGATGATAGCGGGGTCGATTACCTGAACCGGTTGAAGAGGAAATTGCTGGCCCTCAATCAGGTAATGTACGATATGATAACCAGCAATAAATGGGAAAGGTGATTCGGACTGAAACGCTCTATTAACTCCTCACGTGTAGTACCGAAGGGCGGGCCGCTCTCCAGCTGGATGTTGTAGAAGATGCCGATTGGACTACGTCTTAGGAGTATATTCGGACAGCGCCAGACTGTAGTTTGGATGCTCAAACTGATGGGCAGATGGGAATTGTGCAAAAAGCCATCCCTTGAAGATCTCCTTGCCATCCTCGACTACCATTATATATGCTGCTGGGTTCTTCGGTTCGTTAGATGCAGAGGTTATATTCCTCCCTTCCATAGTAAATTCAGGGAGAAAGTATGCAGCTCTTATCTTGAGCCTTGAACCAGGGATATCAGCCTCGCCACCAATTGGCACAGTAACGGTCTCCTTCTGGCTTGTCTGTTTATTTAAGACCTCTATCTTTATATCCTGCCATCCCTCTTTTACCATATCCGGTATCATAACAACAGTTTTTTCCTCCTTGGTTGTTACCAGTGCCTCTTCGGTAACATGTGAGGGCCTGCCTTCCTGAACCGCTCCAGAAGGCTTCTCAGCAGAAGGCGGTGGGGCTGTTTCTTCTTTCTTTTTGCAACCGATTCCGAGGACCAGGAATGCTGCTACCAGAAAAAATGCAAAATATTTTAAATCTTTCATTATAAACCTCCTTAAGTGCTATTTTTGCATTGGACAATAAACAGATCTAATCACTCCAGGTATTGACCATTTTAACATTACATCTGATTAAGTCAAGTTTTTTGAGAATTATTAAAAGATTGCAAAATAGTCTAATATGGTGTATAAACTTGGCGTATACACTTTTCTTAAACCTTATCAGGGGAGAAAATAATGAGAAAACGGCTAAAAACTCTTTATGCACCATTATTATTGCTCAGTAGTTTTTTCCTGTTATTTTTAATCTCGATTACATATTCAGAAATAGCTCATGCTCAAGAACGCACTCCATTTAAGTCTGAAGCAGCAGTTCAGATTGATGAATCAAAACACTTCACCATAACCGATATAAAGCCTTATCTGGAAAATAGAGGCATTACGATCACCTTCAGCGAGCCATGCTATCATGAAAATCTCCGTCATAAGCTGAAGATATTCCCTCCGGTAAGGCTTAATTGGCATTCCAATGCAACTTCACAGAAACAAAAGATCTTTAACATTATAGGTGAATTTAAGGCCGGGCAGAACTATTCAATATCTATCTCTAAAGACTTTTCGTGTGGTGGTCTTGCATACCTTCAAACCCTAAACACCTTTAAGATGCCGGACAAAAAATCGGGCATCGAGTTCATTGAAAAGGGTTCCATAATTGAGAAAAATAGCAGACAAATGCTCCACTTAGACCTCGTAAATATAGATGAGCTCCTCTTCCAGGGGTTAAGCATACCTCCCATCCTTATACCTTTGACGATTGATTCTGTCAGCGGGCTTTCATATGAAAAGATCAAGGCTACCTATGAGGAGAGACTGAGAACTATAATGCCCATACTGGATAAAGGCCCGGGTTTGAAGGAGTTTGCCGGGGCGATTATTGAAGAGCGGCAACTCTTCTTTCCGGGAATGGAGCGCAATACCAAAAAAACCTTTTCAATGCCCTTAAGTTTTAGAAAAGAAAAAGAAAGGGGAGGAATAGAGGTCGTCTCCTTGAAGAGCAACAGGGCAGAACAACATATTGAAAGTCCTGTCAGGATCTTCCGCATCACGGACATAGGACTGACTTACAAGATCTCAGATAATTCTTTATTGATCTTTGCTTCCTCACTGAATACTGGAAAACCGTTGAAGGATGTCTCCCTTCTTGCCCTTTTCGGAAGATCTGCTGCAGTTAATCTTGGAAGGACCGATAAAAACGGCGTACTAACTCTAGGGAACCTCAATGCCAAAAAACCTATTCTTCTCGACCCTAACGATAAGACAGCAAATAGTCCTTTATCCTTTAATGACCTCAGGTTTATCCTGGCCATATCATCAGGGGATAGCTCCTTCATCGAGATAAATCCATCCGGGCATATCAAGCCCGACTGGGTAACACAATCTCATGGAAAGAAAGCAGTCAACAGACCTTTAAAGGGCCACGTATTTACAGAAAGGGGGATCTATCGACCAGGTGAAACTGTCCATTACAAAGGGACGATCAGGGAATACAAAAACGGGGCTATCCTTCCTCCTATGGATATAAAACCTACGATCAAGATTGTTGATTCAAAGGGGGAGATAGTTCATGAGGGCAGGATAGAGCTCTCAGAATTCGGCACTGCAAGCGGGAGTCTGACAATCAAACCTTACTTCCCGCTCGGCACCTATACCCTTACTATGGCATTTGCCGGCAATGAAGAGGGCGCTGATAAAGGGACCGCAAGCAGGACATTTCAGGTGCAGGAGTTTCAGCCACCCCGTCATTTCACAGAGATCCTTTTCAAGCCTGAAAGGAAGAAGGATACAAGGTATATAAATCTCGACAGGGAGACAGCCTTTCTGGGATGTGAGATAGGAGGCGCCTACTATGCAGGAGGCCCTGTAAAGCATGGTAAGGTGAGGTGGAAGATATATTATAACTCTACTGATTTCCCGAAGGAGCAATACAAGGGCTTTACCTTTGGTAATCCCCTTGAAAAGAGGGAAGAGCTTATTGAGAGCGGCGAATCTATCCTCGATGAGAATGGGAAGATAACTGTAAATGTCCCGTTGAGCAAGAATGTGGTATCAGGCCTCTATGGGGTGGAGGTCATCGCGACAGTCGTTGATTTCGACGGCAAGGCAGCTTCAGAAAGCACCGTATACCAGGCAGAGCCAGGATATCTTGTAGGAATAAGCTCCCATAAGGGATCTATTAAGGCAGGCGACTCAGAGAGCTTGACAGTAATCGTCATTGACAAAGATGGGAAGCATCTTGAAAAAGGGAAGATATCAGTTGAGGTAATGAAAAAAGGCTTCACATGGATAAGGAAACGGAACGAGTTCGGTAATGTCTACTGGGGTGGGCAGGAGTTATGGAGGAAGGAACTTGCCAGTACCATAGCCCTTGAAAAGAGCAATGCTATCTTTGATTTTGATTTTGTTAATGGAGGTGATTACCTCCTCAAATTTACCTACCAGGGAGGAGACGGAAAGAGCTATACATCAAGCACAAGATACCGGGTAGAGGGTTATTTCTATGGCTACGAGTATGAAAACAGGGAGAGGAACTTTGAAAGACTATCAGTATCAACTGAAAAGGATGAATATAGGCCAGGCGAGACCATCAGGGTCTTGGTAAGCCCGCATAAAAAGCTCTCTTCCCTCCTCATGACTATTGAGAGGGAAGGGGTAATCGAGCATAGAACGATCGATGGAGTAGGCGGAAGGAGATATATTGATATACCGGTAAAAAAAGACCTTTGCACCGAACATCTATATATCATTCCTTGGAACTACTGCCAGAGGAGAATTCCCTGTCAATAATAGCGAACTTGACAATGAAGCGCCTGCCTTCCTCTTTGGGGTGGCAAACGTTCAGATAAGGCAGGAGACAGGAGACCTCAAGGTAACGATCAATGATAAAGACACCCATCTGAAAGCCGAACCAGGGGCTCAAGTGAAATTGAGGTTATCGACAAAAGAGGGTTCCGGGAAAGGCGTAAAGACTGAAATAGCAGTAGGCGTGGTGGATGAGAGTGTCCTTGCCATGACAGGGTTTGAGACGCCGAGCCTTGAAACCCTCACAAAATTCATCTCTCCCCTCTCAGTCTTCACAGGAGACATCCGTTCAGAACTCTTAAAACAGACGCCCTTCACCTATATTGCCAATGAAGCCCTGACAGGCGGCGATGGCCTTAATAAAAGGCCGGAGGCTGCAACATCAAAGGTCCGCAAGGACTTTAATCCTGTAGCCTACTTTAATCCGGCTCTAGTAACCGATGAAAAGGGGGAGGCAGAGGTAACTTTTAAGCTCCCCGACACCATGACAACTTACCGTATCTATGCAGTGGCCCTGGACAAGGAGAGCAGGTTTGCAACAACGCAAAAGGATCTCCTCGTGGTAAAGGATTTCTATCTGGAACCCGGGGTGCCACGATTCTTTACAAAGGGAGATAAATTCAAGATCTTCGTTTCAGCCTTCAACAAGACGGATCAATCAGCCCCGGTAGCCTTTTCCCTTGGAAAAGACAGTCTCGTAGCCATGTCAACGCCAAGCTCAAATTACGAGGTCAAGGGGATGGACAGGACACTGATCCCTGTGGAGGGTGAGGCCCTGAAGCCTGGGACCTCAAAGCTCTTCTTCTCTGGGAGATTGAACGACAAGTCTGACGCTGTAGAGATATCTGTTCCTGTAAACTCAGGCTACACCATGATGAGCGACCTTGTCTTCGGAACTGTGACTAATGGTGTAAAGATCCGTTACAACCTCCCTGAAGGGACAGAAAGGATAAAGTGGTCTGACCTAAGACCTGATGAGGTAAAGGCAACCCTTACCCTTTCGGGATCTCCTTTTTTGAGGATGTCACAGGGGCTTAGGTATCTCCTCCACTACCCGTATGGTTGTGTTGAACAGACCTCTTCAGGCATCCTTCCTCTGGCAGGACTGCGCGGGCTTATTAAGGAAGGGCTTATCCCAGGTATTAAAATTGAGGAGACTGATAAATTCCTTGGGCCCGGGATAACAAGGCTCCTTTCCATGCAGACCAACTCAGGAGGCTTCGCTTATTGGCCAGGGAATCTGCACCCCGATAAATGGGGAACCATCTATGCCGCAATAGCCCTCACCCATGTGAAACTCACAGGATTTGATGTCCCCCAGGACCAGATGAACCTAGCCATGGACTATCTCAAGAGAGAAATTAAAGAGACAAACCAGCAGGAGAGGACCTTCGCAGGGTTTGCATCATATATCCTATCCCTGAACAGCGCCCTTGATGAAAGCACCTTCAGAGATATCTACAAAGATATAGACAAGATGGGGCGGGAAGGGGCGCTTCTCCTTCTTCTCGCAGCCAAGATAACAGGATATCTGCCTGAGGATCAATTGGTATCTGTTGCACGGCCCCTCCTTGAGCGGAGATGGGAAGGGAGGTCAAGCAATATCTTCTATGCCCTTTACCGTGAGCCTGCCATCTCCCTGATCGTTGCTAATGCCCTTGTCCCGAAGGATCAGATTACCGGAAATCTGGCAAAAATACTCATAGGGGGGACAAACAGACAGGGTATCTGGACCTCTACGAGCGACACAGGATGGTCACTTGTCGCCCTGGGAGAATATTTCAAAGGGGCTTCCTTCAACGAACAGCCCATTAAGATATCTTTACGGCAGGAGGGGTGGCCTGAGACGGTCATAACCCTTGATCCGAAAAGGTCTTACACTTATCTACTCGAACCATCGTCATTCCTGAAAAGGCCTGAGGTTAGCATCATCGTAGAGGGGAATGTCAACCTTATCTATTCCCTTTCCCTCACCTATCCGAGGGTAGATTACGCAAAGGAAGGCTATGCCAAGGGATTTAAGATACGCAAGACCATTGAAAATACCGATGGCTCTAAGACTATAAAAGTCGGAGATCTGGTAAAGGTAACGCTCGACATAGACATAGAAGGGAATAACTTCAATTACATCGTCCTTGACGACCCTCTTCCTGCCGGATTTGTAGCCATTAACAGCGCCATAAAGACCGAGGAGTATGTCGCTAAAAAAGGGGGAGGGAGAAGTGTGGAGGAGAATGAAGGAGAGGAGGATTATTACTGGGAGGCATGGGATTATGAAGGGGGGTTCTATAGATTTATCCCGAACTATTTTGAGATGAGGGATGACCGGGTACTGGTCTTCAAAGACCGGTCATGGGGAGGAAATTACCGGTACAGCTATTATGCCAGGGCAGTGGCCGAAGGGGAGTTCATGCTCCCCTCTGCCAAAATACAGCTTATGTATGAGCCGAATACCCTTTCCTATACGCCTGTCGACAAGGTGGTAATAGGGAGATAGAATGAATACACCTATTTTGAAAACTATTCTGCTCTTTTCCGCCCTCTTTTCTGTGATCGTCTTTTATACCTACTCTGCCAGCCGCATCGACAGGAGGGACCTTGTCCTGCCTGATAACAGAGTATTCGTTGGCAGAGATGGAGAGCTGCTCCGTTTCATTCCCGATGATAAGGGGGAGCGGCACCTCTTTATCCCAGGAAAGGAGATACCGGAGATAGCAAAAAAAGCATTCATTGCAGCAGAGGATCAGAGGTTTTATGAACACCCTGGATTCGATACAGCGGCTATCGTAAGGGCGATAAAGGATAATTGGAGGGCCGGCAGAGTTGTATCAGGCGCCTCTACCATCACCCAGCAGACAATACGTCTTATCTACCCTCGCCAGAGGACGTACAAGGACAAATTTATTGAAATCTTAAGAAGCATCCGCATGGAGCTAACCCTCTCCAAGGAGGAGATCCTGGAGCAGTACCTAAATCGGGTTCCGATGGGGAATAATATCATCGGGATAGAGCTTGCTTCAAGGATATATTTCGGCATGCCATCTAAGGACCTGACGGTCGCAGAGGCAGCGCTCCTGGCTTCTCTGCCAAAGGCGCCGGGGGATCTTAATCCTTATGGAAAAAATAGGGATAGCCTCCTTGCAAGAAAAGATTGGGTTCTTTCAAAGATGGCAGAACTCGGATATCTCCCTATCCATGCTGCAAAAGAGGCGATGAGAGAAAACCTGGAGCTTAAGGAAATATCTTTTCCTAATTATGCCCCTCATCTTATTAATCTCCTTGTATCAAGAGGAGAGGATAGACATGGAAAACATCAGACAACTATTGATATGGAGATACAGAGGCAGGTTGAGGAGATAGTCAAATCCCACGAAACAAGGCTTTCCTATCGCGGCGCTAATCAGGCCGCAGCAATGGTAATCCATAATCCGAGTATGGAGGTGCTGGCCTTGGTGGGTTCCTTATCCTATGGTACTAAGAATAGAGGTTTCAATAATGGCGCAGTTGCCCAACGCTCTGCAGGCTCGACCCTTAAACCCTTTGTATATGCCCAGGCCCTGGAAGAAGGCTACAATGTCACCTGGCTCCTTGAGGACACATTAAGAAGATACAGGGCGCCAAAAGGAGACTATTCACCGGTCAACTTTGACAGAAAGGAATATGGTCCTGTTACCATGCGCACGGCCCTGGGAAATTCGTTCAACATCTCTGCCATTAAGATGCTTGAGGCTGTTGGTCAGGAACGGTTTTATGAACTCTTAAGACGGATAGATCTCATAAACGACCCTGCCAAGACCAGCGGAGACTACGGCCTCGGCCTGGTTATCGGAAACCCTGAGGTTACCCTTGAGCAGCTTGTAATGGCCTATGCCATCCTTGCCAACGGCGGCATAAAGAGAGCGCTCAGATATTTTGTAGCCCAGGACCGGGCAGAAGGGACAGAAGAAAGGATATTTTCTGAAGAAACCGCCTACATAATCTCTGACATCCTTTCAGATCCAACGGCAAGGATCATAACATTTGGAAATGCCGATACCATGCAGTATCCCTCCAGGGTCTCCATAAAGACCGGGACCAGCACAAAGTACAGAGACGGATGGGCAATCGGGTATACTCCCGAATATACGGTAGGAGTCTGGACAGGAAACTTTGAAGGGAATCCGACATTTAATTTGAGCGGCGCCGAAGGCGCAGCGCCAATATTAAAAGATATAATGGGATTCTTGCACAAAAACAGGGCCCCCTCCATATCAGATATGCCGGAAGGTGTTGTCACCGCCAGGGTATGCGGCATATCCGGTATGAAGCCTGGCAAATATTGCAGATACATAACCTCAGAACTCTTCGTCAAAGGGACAGAACCTAAGGAGGAGTGCACATTCCACGTAAAAAAAGAGCGGTTCCATGAGCTTCCAACGGCCTATGCGTCCTGGATATATGATAAACAGAGAAGGGGGCTTGCCGGAAACTACCGCCTGAAGGGGGATCCAGATGAACTTGGCGAATTGCTTCATGATGAACCCGCAGATGTAAGCCCACCTTCAAACCATTACTCTATAGGGAGCAGGGATATGGGGATTAAGGAGAGGCGCCATAACCTCGATAACGCTATAAGGATCAGATATCCATTACCTGATGACCGATTCATCCTGGAAAAGGGCAATCCAGACCAGCTTATCAAACTTGAAGCCGTATCTGATAAACCAGTGAGGTATGTAGACTGGTTTATAGATGGAAAACCGTATAAGAGGACGGGTGCTCCATACCATGTCTATTGGAAGCCGGAAAGGGGCCGACACAGGATCACGGTTTCAACCCCTGAAGATATAGGAGATTCTATCCAGATAAAGGTTGAGTAAAACATGGACACGTACGTAAAAGGGGACAGTATTTCATGATCCAATTAATTGTTCAATAAGCCTATTCGCTCCGATTCGGCGATCGCAATAGCTTTAGTGCCTCGGCCACCTCATTAAGAAAGGATTTAGTGTATGACCTGTTAGATATCACCCAAAACGCCGATAGAATTTAACTGACTCACACTTAATCCCGGAAAGTCATCTTGCAAAAAAGACAAAAACCTTAAAGACTCAGAAGACCTTTCTGATCCTGATGATATCGCCCGCTTTCTTCCCGTATGTTATGCTGTCTTATAAGATAAACAAAAGAATCTTTGATAAGGACTATTCATTTGATATAAAATAATAGGCATGAGACCCTTAAGGGCTATATTTATATTTTCAGGATATATATTTTTATTGTCCTCCATTAAACCTACCCTTTTATTGGCCGCCCCTTTAATTGTAGAGACCTCCAAAGATGGTGTTCAGCGGGCCGAGATAATTGTTGATACATACTCATATACACCAAATCATATCGTTGTGGTTGTTAGCAGACCTGTGGAACTGACCCTAAAATCTGTTACCTGGGTTGTTCCCCACAACTTTGTAATCAAAGCACCAGAGGCCGGACTCGATATCAGCAAAGACATACCGGCAGGTCAGACCATAACCATCAGCTTTATGCCTGCCAAAGAAGGGAGATTTAAGTTCCTCTGCGATAAAAAACTCCTCTTTTTCAAGAGCCACCAGGAGAAGGGAATGGAAGGGATCCTGGAGGTCAAGTCTCAGGAATAACAAAATCCAAATTTAAAAATCCAAATTCCAAATTCAAAGACCCCTTTATCTAGATGATTCAAACCGTTTGGAATTTGATATTTGAACTTTGAAATTCAGTTGACTGAAATTCGCTAATCTTATAAGATGACGTATAATTTTTATTAATGAGGGATGGGAGGTTATGAATATAGGATCTATCTATACAATAGCAGGGGCAGGGTCCGGGGAACCAGGTTTTGGCGGCGATGGGGGAGATGCAAGATCAGCAACGCTTAATGAGCCAAAGGGCGTAGCAGTAGACAGGAAGGGAAACATATATATCGCAGATACAGAAAACTGCCTGATAAGGTCTGTAGATACAAAGGGATACATAAGCACTATCGCGGGATCCATCCTCCCTCATGGAGAGAGCGGGGGTGAGGCCGAAGAAATGATGTTTCAAAGGGAACTTGGAAAGGTACCACGCAAAGAAGGGCTTCCCTCCGATGCTATCGGGGACAATGGTCCTGCAGGATCTGCCAGGCTCAGGTTTCCATCCGCCCTTGCCGTAGATGATGCAGGAAATATTTACATTGCAGATACATATAATCACAGGGTGAGGAGGTTAGATATAATTTCCGGGATCATTACTACCGTAGCGGGTAATGGCCAGGACGGATTCGGCGGCGATGACGGACCGGCAACCGGGGCAAGCCTCTCTGAGCCCTCAGGTATAGCAATAGACAGCAATGGGGACATATATATTGCCGATCTGATGAACCATAAGATCAGGAAGGTAGACGTGGCAACCGGTCTGATAACAACTGTGGCTGGAAGCGGTAATGGCTCATTCAGTGGAGATAACGGCCCTGCAATATATGCGGGCCTTGCAGGCCCAAGCGGGGTAGCCGTGGATAAAGAGGGTAATATATTTATAGCAGATACCTTTAATAATCGCATCCGCATGATAGATAAAGATACGGGATTTATAAGCACAGTAGCCGGGGATGATAGCACATTCCGGGTTGGAGATAAAGAATCATCAGAGAAAAGTCTCTCCCGACCCTATGCAATTGCAATAGACTCAAAGGGAGATCTATACACAACGGACTCTGACAACCATATGATCAGAAAGATAGATCGGAAGACCGGTGAGATCGTCGCTATAGCTGGAAATGGAAAGACCGGCTTATCTCCCGACGATACGTTAGCAAATGAGGCAAGCCTCAATTATCCCTTTGGCATCGCTATAGATTCAGCAGATAATATTTATATAGCCGACACGTTCAATCATATGATAAGGAAGGTCATGATCAAGGAGACATAGGATATGCAAAAAAATTATAAGATCGCAGTAATCCCCGGAGACGGCACAGGACCGGAGGTAGTAGCCGAGGGGCTCAAGGTATTAAAGGCAGCATCCAAAAAGAGGGGGTTTAAGCTCGATCTCCATAACTATGATTTAGGCGGAGAACGATACAAAAAAAGCGGCGAGACGCTGCCTGATTCCGTAATTGAGGAACTTAAGGGCTTTAATGCTATATTCCTGGGCGCCATAGGGCATCCTGATGTAAAACCCGGCATACTTGAAAAGGGGATACTCCTGAGACTCAGGTTTGAGCTCGATCAGTATATAAATCTGAGACCTGTAAAGCTATACCCTGGTGTAGAGACGCCGCTCAAAGACAAAGGTCCTGAGCATATAGATTTTGTTGTTGTGAGAGAGAACACCGAGGGGCTCTATGCAGGGGCAGGGGGCGTACTGAAAAAGGGGACACTCGATGAGGTGGCAGTCCAGGAGTCGATCAACACGAGGAAGGGCGTGGAACGATGCCTAAGATATGCCTTTGACCTATGCCGCAAGAGGGGACGTGCCAAGAAGCTTACCCTCTGCGGAAAGACGAATGTCCTTACCTATGCCTTTGACCTCTGGGAAAGGGCATTCTGCCAGATAGCAAAGGAATATCCTGATATCAAGACCGACTATGCCCATGTGGATGCCACATGCATGTGGATGGTCAAGAACCCGGAGTGGTTTGACGTAATAGTTACAGATAATATGTTCGGCGATATAATCACCGACCTTGGCGCAATGATTCAGGGAGGGATGGGGATCGCTGCCGGAGGCAACATCAACCCGGAGGGTGTCTCCATGTTCGAGCCGATCGGCGGATCAGCGCCGAAATATACAGGAAAGGGGGAGATCAATCCCCTGGCAGCCATATCTGCAGCGATGATGATGATCGACTACCTGGGCGAGGAGGAGGCGGCAAGGGAGATCGAGGCCTCTGTAATCAGGGTAATATCAAAAGATCTAAAGAGCCTCTCTGCCGGAAAGATGGGCTATTCCACACAAGAGGTTGGTGACCTGGTTGTAAAATACCTCTGAGAATAAAATGTCAAAGTTCAAATTTCAAATGAAATTGTTTGACATTTGGACTTTGGAATTTGAGCTTGGTTTTCCATATCATGATCGACTACGATACATCGCTAAATGAAGAACAACGGCAAGTAGTTTTGGCCGGCAACGGCCCTTCCATGGTTATAGCAGGGGCCGGTTCCGGAAAGACAAGGGTTGTCACATACCGGGTTGCAAGACTTATTGAAACAGGCCTTTATCCAGAGAGGATCCTCCTCCTCACCTTTACCAACAAGGCTGCAAAAGAGATGCTGTCAAGGGTTGAGGGGCTGATCGGCATTGATATAAGGAGGCTCTGGGGAGGGACCTTCCATCATATAGGAAACATAATCCTTAGAAGGCACGCCGATCTAATCGGTTACCGTTCGAACTACACAATCCTCGACAGGGAAGACCAGAAAGATCTTATTGAGGCATGTGTTGCGGATCTTTCTATCGATACAAGGGACAAGAAGAGCTTCCCGAAGGGTGAGGTGCTTGCAGATATAATCAGTCATACAGTTAATACCGGTGCGGAGACAGAGGAGATAGTCGAAAAAAGATGTCCTATGTTTGGCAACACGACGGATGACATAAGAAAGGTCTCGGACCAGTACAGGAAAAAGAAAAAGGACCTTAACCTGATGGACTTTGATGACCTCCTCCTAAATCTGAAGCTCTTATTAGGAGATTTCCCGGAGATAAGGTCTGTATATTCCGGCAGGTTTGAACAGATATTAATTGACGAATACCAGGACACAAACAGACTCCAGGCGGAGATAATAGATCTCTTCGCAAGTAAAAACAGAAACCTCATGGTAGTGGGAGACGACTCCCAGTCGATATATTCATTCAGGGGGGCGAATTTTAATAACATAATCGAATTCCCAAAACGCTATCCCGATACCAGGATATACAAACTTGAAACGAACTACAGGAGCGCCCCGGAGATCCTGAAACTGGCCAACAGCAGCATTGACCACAATGAAAGGAAATTCCAGAAGAGACTAAGGGCCACAAGGCCGGGCGGGCAGAAGCCCTTAGTTGTACCATTGAAGGACGTATATCAGCAGGGGGGATTTGTGGCGGACCGGGTCCTTGAACTCCAGAATGAAGGAGTCTCATTTAACGAGATCGCCGTGCTTTACAGATCCCATTACCATTCAATGGAGCTCCAGCTCGAGCTGACTAAGCGGGGGATACCCTTTAAGGTAAGATCGGGTTTAAGATTTTTTGAGCAGGCCCACATAAAAGATGTTGCAAGCTACCTGAAGATTGTTGCCAACCCCACAGATGAATTGGCCTGGAAGAGGGTCTTTAGACTGATCCAGGGGATAGGGCGAGCAACAGCGGACAAGATATGGAAAGAACTGTCGGTCTCAGCAGACCCGATCAAAAAACTGTCCGATAGAAGTATCGCTCATATGATACCAAAGAAGGGTATCTCTGGATGGGAGAAATTCTGCAAGGTCTTGGATCTGATCTCTAATGATGAAATAAGGAGATCACCGGGGAATATGATAAGGGTCATCCTGCAGGAAGGATATACTGAATACATGCAGGTTACCTACCTGGACCAGCAGGAAAGATCGGCAGACCTGAATCAGTTTGCGGAATTTGCATCAAGATATCAGTCATTAGATGACCTCCTCGGTGAACTAGCCCTGCTGGGCGGCGTTGAATCCGAGGCCCCTTTACTGGCAGGGAATGAGGATGAATCGGTTATCTTAAGCAGTATCCATCAGGCAAAGGGTCTTGAGTGGAAGGTCGTCTTCATTATATGGCTCTCCGACGGCCGTTTCCCGACTGCAAGATCCCTTGAGAACCCTGATAATGAAGAGGAGGAGAGGAGGCTCTTCTACGTTGGAGCTACAAGGGCCAAGGATGAGCTATGTCTCTGCTACCCAATCATATCGGGGAGCTGGTCCCGCACATCACTTTTAAAACCATCACGTTTTCTGGATGAACTTGAAAGGGATACATACTCTAAATTCATCATGAGCGATGAGATCTACGATCTGATAGAGAGGGCCGATTTATCTGATGTTCGCTATAGATGACGGTATAGTGATCAAGGAATTAGGTCTCCACTTAGACGCCTCAAGACGCAAAGATTTATCGTTTATTTCTCATGCCCATGCCGATCATGTTGCAGGACACAAGAGCGTAATAGCGTCAAAGCTGACAGCCAGGATATTATCGGAGAGGATTAAGAAGACGACCCTCTATCCCATGGCATTTAACAAGCCGGCCGATATCAATGGTTACACTATAGAGTTGCTTCCCGCAGGTCATATCTTAGGGTCCAGCCAGATACAGATCGAGACCAAAGGAAAGAGGCTTATCTATACAGGAGATTTCAAGGTAAAACCAGGGCTACTGGCCGAAAGGATCGAGATACGGCCGACCGATATCCTGATCATGGAGACGACATACGGGAAGGAGAAATACATCCTCCCGGAACTAAATCAAATAGTGGATCAGATAACAGAATTCATCGAATCGGCCAGGGAGAACAATTCAGTGCCGATACTATTCGGGTATTCATTGGGTAAGGCGCAGGATCTTATGTCAATGCTTGGCAAGAGGGGCTATATAACCTCCGTAGGGGATCATATCTATAAGCTTGCGAAGATTCATGAAGAGTTTGGCGTAAAATTCGGCAAATATGAGCGCTTCGACTTAAATCACCTGGAAGGGAAGGTGGTAATCCTTCCGCCCCACCTGAGCAGGACCAGGACTATTTCAAGAATAAAAAAGAAGAAGACGGCTATTCTGACAGGATGGGCGCTTGACAAAGGGGCAGAGGCAAGGTTTGGCGTTGATACAGCCATCCCCCTCTCCAATCATCCTGATTTTGAAGAGCTTATGACATATGTAGCTGTGTCAAAACCGTCTATGATCTATACTGTTCATGGCTCCCCGGAATTTGCCATGTTGCTAAATAAAAGAGGGTTCAAGGCAAGACATCTCGATTTTTATCAGATGAATCTATGGGACGATCTTCATCTCCTTGAGTAGTTTTAATCGGGATCTTCAAATCTTTTTCTTGACAAAGCCCTTTTATATGATATAAAAATAATATTTTCTAATAAAGAGGGAAACTAAAATGACAAAAAAGAATTACCTATTTACATCGGAATCAGTTACAGAAGGACACCCGGACAAGATCGCCGACCAGATCTCAGATGCCATACTTGATGCTATCATAGGTCAGGATCCGCTATGCAGGGTGGCCTGCGAGACCCTTGTAACAACGGGGCTGGCGTTCGTGGCAGGGGAAATAACTACATCATGCTATGTAGAGATACCCGAGATAGTCAGGGAGACAATAAAGGGGATCGGTTATACCAGGGCAAAGTATGGATTCGATTATGAGACATGCTCTGTTATAACAGCGGTACACTCACAATCCCCGGATATAGCAATGGGCGTTGATACTGGAGGGGCCGGAGATCAGGGGATAATGTTCGGATATGCATCAAATGAGACAGACGAACTGATGCCGATGCCGATACTGCTGGCCCATAAACTTACCAGAAGGCTTACCCAGGCTAGAAAAGAAGATATACTCCCCTACTTAAGACCTGACGGAAAATCACAGGTAACAATAGAATATGTGGATGGAAAACCGAAGAGGATAGATAATATTGTAA
The DNA here is from genome assembly GCA_016234185.1 of Nitrospirota bacterium. Lineage (GTDB taxonomy): Bacteria > Nitrospirota > Nitrospiria > JACRHA01 > JACRHA01 > JACRHA01. The sequence goes on along the minus strand of JACRHA010000003.1, from coordinate 2,783 downwards.
TCTCAACCCAGCACAGCCCTGACGTGACACTCAAGGAGATAAGGGAGGATATTATCGAAAGGGTCATAAAGGCGGTAGTTCCTTTAGATCTTCTGGACGAGGAGCATATAAAATATCACATCAATCCGACAGGCCGTTTTGTTATTGGCGGCCCGCAGGGTGATACCGGCGTAACCGGCCGAAAGATCATAGTTGATACCTATGGCGGCGTGGGAAGCCATGGCGGAGGCGCCTTCTCCGGCAAGGACCCGACAAAGGTAGACAGGTCTGCATCCTATATGGCCAGGTATATAGCAAAAAACCTTGTTGCTGCCGGCATTGCCGACAAGTGTGAGGTTCAGCTTGCCTATGCCATCGGTGTACCGGAACCTGTCTCAATCCTTGTTGATACCTTCGGAACAGGCAAGATGCCTCAGGAAAAGATATATAAACTGGTGAGAAAATATTTCCCCATGAGCCCGAAAGGGATTATAGAGCACTTGAATCTGCGGAGGCCTATCTACAAGAAGACCGCTGCCTATGGGCACTTTGGGAGGATGGAGCCGGAGTTTACATGGGAGAAGACCGATCTTGCAGCGGACATTAAGAAAGAGGCTGGAATTTAACTGAAAAAAGAGAAAATGGAGGTTCAATGGATTACGATATAAAAGATATAAAACTGGCTGACAAGGGTTTCCTCCGGATAGAGTGGGCGGAACAAGAGATGCCTGTCCTCCGGATGATAAAGAAGAGGTTCAAGAAGGAGAAGCCCTTATCAGGCATGAGACTTGCGGCATGCCTCCATGTCACCACTGAGACAGCAAACCTTATGGATACGTTAAAGGCCGGCGGCGCAGAGATCGTCCTTTGCGCCTCTAATCCGCTCTCCACGCAGGATGATGTTGCCGCTTCGCTGGTCGCCCATTATAACATCCCGGTATTCGCTGTAAAGGGAGAGGACAATAAGAAATATTACGCTCATATCAGCGCAGCCCTTAATACAAGGCCGATGATAACCATGGACGACGGCGCCGATCTGGTCTCGACTATCCATTCCGACAGAAAGGATCTCATAAAGGGGGTCATTGGCGGAACCGAAGAGACAACCACAGGTGTGATCAGGCTTAAGAGCATGGGTGAAAAAGGGGTCCTGATGTTTCCTGTGATCTCGGTAAACGACGCAGAGACAAAACACTTCTTCGACAACAGATACGGCACAGGCCAGTCCACGATAGATGGGGTGCTCAGGGCCACAAACCGCCTCATTGCAGGGTCCGTATTCGTTGTTGCAGGATATGGCTGGTGTGGAAGAGGTATAGCAATGCGCGCAAAGGGGCTTGGCGCAGATGTAGTTGTTACAGAGATAAACCCCTTAAAGGCGATAGAGGCAGTTATGGATGGGTATCGTGTTCTGCCTATGCCTGAAGCCGCAAAGATCGGCGACTTTTTTGTTACTGTAACAGGGGATATAAAGGTGATCAGAAAGGAACACTTTGAGGTGATGAAGGACGGTGCTGTCGTATGCAACTCCGGTCACTTCAATGTAGAGATAGATATACCTGCCATTGAAAAGTTAAGCGTAAAAAAGAGGGCGATCAGGGAGTTTGTCGATGAATATACTATGCCGGACAAAAGAAGGATCAACCTCCTCGGTGAGGGAAGGCTTATCAATCTGGCCGCCGCAGAAGGGCATCCTGCATCTGTCATGGATATGAGCTTCGCAAACCAGGCGTTATCTGCTGAATATATGGTGAAAAAATGTGACGATCTTGCCAAAAAGGTATATCCTGTGCCAAAAGAGATCGATAGCGAGATAGCAAGGCTGAAGCTGGAGTCGATGGGGATAAAGATAGATAAGCTCACCAAGGAGCAACAGAAGTATCTTGCCTCATGGGAGATGGGGACATAAGGTAATTAAGAAATCGTGCCATGATCTAACTTGCAACTTATTTAATAAATATGAATGATAACGCTTTGGGTGAGCCGCCCTGTCGGTCTCAACCCAATGGTTAGCCGATCTCATTCCAAAGGTGCGATTTTCTGGATCTCCTCTCGCGCCCGTGCCCTATCCCAGTCGGCCAGAAGCTCCCCCTGATGAAGCGTTGCCCACTCAATCACGAGACCTGTTACGCGAGGCGGCAACCGCCCTGAAAACACGGCCAAACTGCGGATATCGATCAGCGCAAGGTCGTCGCCATACTCCGCATGGAAGTGCGGGGGGTTATGATCGTCGAAGAACATCTTGATAACGATGCCGAAGAAACGGCTGATCTCAGGCATGAGTAGGCTGATCGCGTAGCGCAGGGAAAATGTCTTCCGGCTTCTTGCCCGTCACCTTGAGGTAAAGCGCATCCGGGCACAGATCAATCCGGTCACCCCAGGCCAGTTCACCGGATGAACCGATACGAACCTGATCGAAGGCGAGCGGGTCCTGCCATAGGGCGAACACACCTTTGCCAACGGCTTCAGAGAGGTCCACAGTTCCAGATACCCCGTCGTCAAATTCCAGCTCCAGCCGATATCCCGGCAACACCTTGACCTTGGAAATTCTTCTCATGGCTCAATTCCTCCATTTTTTTATATTATACCAGAAGTAAAGGTGCCCGGAAAATAGTTATTTCAGATAGATTTTTATGTGAGGCAACAGGGTCTATTTTAGGCTCAACGACCCAACTCAGCGGCGCCGTCTTTATGGCGTTCGATGTAGTGACTTGTCGGGACTTTGATTCTGGTTTTGGTTCTAATGCCTTTAATGTTTTTTGTTTTATGCCTTTTATTGAGTCCGCTGGATTGATTCGTTAGAT
>JACRHA010000134.1 GCA_016234185.1 Nitrospirota bacterium | reverse complement strand
TTTCCTCTCCTCCCCCTGAGATAGTAAAGTTTCGCCCTTCTCACCCTCCCTTCACGTATAACCTCTATCTTCTGAAGGATAGGAGAATGGACAGGAAAGATCCTTTCAACTCCAACGCCATATGATACCTTTCTGACAGTGAATGTCTCCCGGTTTCTCGTCCCTTTTCTCCCGAGCACTACGCCCTCAAAGACCTGAATCCTCTCCTTCTCTCCCTCTACCACCTTGACATGAACCTTTACCAGATCCCCGATACTAAAATCAGGAATCTCCTTCTTAACCAGACTCCTCTCGATCCTTTCAAGAACATCCATTGGCATAACTCCTCTTTTTACATCCGAATTTTCGGGTTTTTATCTCATTTAAGAAACCTGCCTCTTCTGCAGTAAGATCCAGATTCTCAAGGAGGTCCGGTCTCTTCATTAATGTATTGAATAAGGTCCTTTTTCTCCTCCAGGCGGCTATCTTTTTATGGTTGCCTGAAAGGAGCATTCGCGGGACCTTTAACTTACGAAACTCAGCAGGCCGGGTATAATGCGGGTATTCCAGGAGTCCTGTATTGATCTGACCGGAAAAGGAATCATCTGCCGATGATCGATCATTTCCAAGGGCCCCAGGTATTAGCCTTACAGATGCATCGATTACCACAAGCGCAGCAAGTTCTCCTCCTGTCAAGACATAGTCTCCTATTGAAACCTCTTCAGGTTTAAGCAATATCCTGACCCGCTCATCGATCCCCTCGTAGTGCCCGCATATAAAAACGATCTTCTTCTTCTCAAGGCTAAGATCCAATGCCATATCCTGATTAAAAACCCTGCCTTTAGGCGTTGTCATTAATATCCGCAATTCATCTTTTTTCTTGAGCTCGTCAACAGCACTGAATATAGGACCCGCTTTTAACAACATGCCTGACCCGCCGCCGTAAGGGTAGTCATCTACTGTACGATGCTTGTCCTCTGTGTAGTCTCTGATATTGATGACATTGACCTCAAGGCAGCCCCTTTCCTGGGCCTTCTTCATAATGCTTGACTCCAGTACCGATTTTATCATCTCCGGAAATATGGTCAAAACTTCTATTCTCATGGTCTTAGAATACAGAATACAGATAGAAAATCCTGTAGTTATTCTGACTACTGTATTCTGACTCCTGACTACTGTCCTATTCCAGGATCTCCAATACGCAGCGCTTTCCCATCTTTGTGCCGGCAGCGCTTAATATGATCCTCATTGCCCTGGCTGTCCTGCCTTCTTTCCCTATCACCTTACCGAGATCCTCCTGGGCCACCCTCAGTTCGATGATAGTTGTTCTTTCTCCCTGTGTTTCCCTTACGGAGACATCACTTGGTTTGTCTACCAATGCCTTAGCAATATACTCAACCAGATCCTTCATCGATTCTACCTCCATTCTAGTGGGGAACTATTCCTAATGCTCCGGCTTATTCCGGAATACCACCCTGAGCTATTACCCGGCTTGTTTAAGCTGCTGCGGGATGCCGGCTTTACGAAGGATATCTCCTACGGTATCTGATACCTGGGCCCCCGTCTTGAGCCATTCCAGGATACGATCCTTTTCAAGCTCAACAACAGCAGGTTGAACAAGGGGGTTATAAGTGCCCAGAAGCTCTATATATCTTCCATCCCTGGGCATCCTTGTATCTGCCGCTACTATCCTGTAAAAAGGTTTCTTCTTTTTTCCCTTCCTTGTAAGTCTTATCTTTACAGCCACACCTCACCTCTTTTCTTAAATAGATTAGAACCTGACAGAGCTCAACGCCCTTCCCAAGGCAGTCTTCCCCTTTTTACCTGAGAATGCCTTAATCATCTTCTTTGTCTGAAAAAAGTTTTTTAAGAGTTTATTTACCTCCTGCACAGATGTCCCGCTCCCCTTAGAAATCCTCTTCCTCCTGTTCCCGTTTATGATAACATAATTTCTGCGCTCTTCCTTTGTCATGGAATTTATGATCGATACAGCCCGGTTGATCTCCTTCTGGTAACCGGGCCCGGAGTTAACAAGACCCAACAGGCGGCTCCCTCCGGGGACCATCCCGATTATCTCCTCGATCGGCCCCATGTGCACAAGCTGTTTTAGCTGCTCCTTGAAGTCCTCAAGGTCGAAGGAATCCTTCTTGATCTTCTCTTCAAGATTTAAGAGGCTATCACCGGATATATTCTTTTTTACCTTCTCCACAAGCGAAACAATGTCACCCATCCCGAGTATCTTGGAAGCTATCCTTTCAGGATAAAATGGTTCCATTGCATCAACATTCTCACCAACACCTATAAATTTTACCGACTTGCCTGTTACCGCTCTGATAGAAAGGAGTGCGCCGCCCCTTGCATCCCCCTCCATCTTTGTCAGGATAACTCCATCAATACCTATGTTATTACTAAATGACTCTGCAATATTAACAGCATCCTGTCCGGTCATTGCATCGGCAACCAATAAGGTCTCGTGGGGGCTCAACTTAAGCTTCATCTCCCTTAGTTGCTCCATCAGTTCTTCGTCTATATGGAGCCGTCCGGCTGTGTCAAATATCAGGATGTCGTAATAAAGTCTCTTGGCTAAAGCAGACATGGCAATGGCAAGGGAATCTTTTCCGCTCTCCCTGTGCACATCAACACCTATACTTTTACCGAGGATCTCAAGTTGGTCTGCTGCAGCAGGCCTGTTCGTATCTGCGGCTACAATTAGAACCTTCTTTCCATCCTTTTTAAAGATATTCGCAAGCTTGGCTGTTGTTGTGGTCTTGCCGGAGCCTTGCAGTCCAACCAGCATAATGATCGTAGGTGGATTGGGTGAAAAAGAGATCGTTCCGCCCTTCTTCCCCATAATAGCGCACATCTCATCCCAAACGATCTTGACTACCTGCTCACCAGGGGTGATATTTTTCAGTACCTCCTGCTGGAGTGCCTTTTCTTTAACGGACTCTACAAAAGATTTTACAACCCTATAATTTACATCTGCTTCAAGGAGGGAAAGACGTATCTCTTTTAGGGCATCTGTTACATCCTTCTCGGTAAGAAGGCCCTTGCCCCGCAGTTTTTTAAACACATTATCAAGCTTTAAAGCTAGACTTTCCAGCATCTTATGGCCTTTTTATGAAAAACTGCATTATCTTAAACAATTTATCTTTTAATGTCAACTAAAATTCTATTAATTTAAAACCAACTAGCTTTCTTATCAAGGGGTTAGAATCCTACTAGTCCACATGAAAAGATGTGTTAATGTCTTATGGATTCCCCGCGAACACTATACATAAAGATCCGTATTATGGCAAAATATGTATATATGATTTAGATATGATTTAGGAAAAATTTTCATGAAATATTCATGCCGACAAGTCGGCACAAAGGACTATGAAAACAACACGGCAATTTAACAACTGTCATGCCCGAATGCTTCTATCGGGCATCCAGCCCCACGATTGAATCTGTTGGGGGTGTAATGGATTCCCGCTAAAATCCTGCGGGAATGACAATTTTAATCAAAGAGGTATTTTCAGGTGACTAAGGTTGATTTGAGAAGGGCTATTGAAAGACACTCTCCTGATATAGATCGGGAGACTATAAAGGATTTTTTCAGCCGGATGGACCATGATTATTTCTCCCTTTATACCCCGGAAGAGATAAGCAGACACATCAGCATGTCCGGCAGCATTGACCCTGAACACCCTATTCAGCTAAGGGTTACACCAAGGGGGGATAAAAGGTTCGATGTAATCATCGTCTCCTTCGATTACTTCTCCGAGTTTTCCATAATTTGCGGACTGCTGGCATCTTTTGGTTTTGACATCGAGAAAGGTAATATCTATACCTTCTCCAGGTCAGATAGTATCCGGAGGAGCTTCCCCGCCTCGGGCAGAGGAAACAAAGGGAAGGCAAACCCGTCCGGGTCTCCTGCAAAGATAGTGGACATATTCAACGTACGTCTAACTGAGGGAGAAGAATTTGACAGGTTAAAAGAGTCAAAACTCAAAGAAGAACTCTCCAGCCTTATCCTGCTCTTGAGGGAAGGACTTTTTCAAGAGGCAAGGGAACAATTGAACCTGCGCCTGGCAGAATACCTGGAAAGGACAAAGGGCCTGTTTACCGGTCTCCTTTACCCTGTTGATGTCCGGTTTAATAACCGCATCTCAAGGGAATGGACCGTAATGGACCTGCACTCAAAGGATACGCCTGCCTTCCTCTATGCCGTCTCAAATGCCCTTTCCATGAGGGGGATCTATATCCATAAGGTCAGGATAGAATCAGTCGGCACGGAGGTGCTTGACAGATTCTACATATCAGACAGAGAGGGACATAAGATCCTTGGGGAAAAAAATAAGACGGCCCTCCGGATGGCCATGGTGCTGATCAAGCAATTTACACATTTCCTACCCAGGGCCCCTGATCCTGCGAGGGCGATCCTTGCCTTTGATCAGTTGCTTGATAAACTCCTGGAAGGAAAAAGATCAGGACATATTCTTTCCTTTATCAGCGAAAGGGATGGCCTGGACCTCCTGGCGCACCTCCTTGGCACAAGCGATTTTCTCTGGGAAGATTTCCTGAGGATGCGGTTTGAAAACCTTATGCCTGTTCTTGAGGATCTAAAAGAAAGGCCGCTTAGGCCGGGCAAAAGGATTCTTTATCAGGAGCTATCCGCACACATTTCCGGGTGCAATACAATCGAGGAGAAGAAAAAGACCATTAACGAATTCAAGGACAGGGAGATCTTTTCCATCGATATAAAACACCTGCTTGACCCGCATACAACCCTTATCGATTTTTCCTGCGCGCTCTCAGACCTCACGGAGGTTGTACTGGACCAGGTATACCTAAGCTGTCATCAGGAGCTCTCAAAAAGGTACGGGCTCCCCCTCATGGAAGATGGAACAGCATGCAGCTTCTCGATCTGCGGCCTCGGAAAGTTTGGCGGACAAGAGATGGGATACGCATCTGATGTCGAGTTATTGTTCATCTATAGCGGACCCGGGCATACCAACGGGGATAATTCCATTGACAACAGTCTCTATTTCGAACGCCTGGCTCAGGATATCATCGATTTTATCGAGGCAAGACATGAGGGGATCTTTCATATTGACTTAAGGCTAAGGCCCTATGGTACTGCCGGCTCGCTTGCAAATTCCATTGAAAAATTTATGGCCTACTATAGTCCGAGGGGGGATGCAGCCCAGTTTGAAAGGCAGGCACTGATCAAATTGAGATGGGTAGCCGGAGATAAAACCCTCGGCCAGAAGATAGAGGCTCACCGGAACTCCTTTGTCTACAGCGGCGACCCTTTCGACCTTGGCGGGGCCCTGCATCTCAGGAGACGTCAGGCACGGGAACTGGTAAAACCCGGTCAGGTAAATGTCAAGTATAGTCCCGGCGGCATTATCGATATCGAATATGCAATACAGTACCTGCAGATAATGCATGGTGCTGGGCATGCCGGACTTATGACACCATCCACGATCGAGGCATTAGACGGCCTGGATAAGGTCGGGGTCATAGGGCAGGAAGATTATAATTTTCTCCGTGAGGCATATATATTCTTAAGGGCGCTGATAGATGCCCTGAGGATAGTAAGGGGAAGCGCCCGGGACATAATACTGCCTGATGAGGACTCCCCTGAGTTTAAATTCCTTGCACGAAGATTCGGATACAGGGGAAGATACCGGGATAAAGAGACCAGGAGACTGACAGAAGAGATCAAGCTTCACATGGAAAAGGTCAGGCGTTTTTTTAATGCCCGCTTTAAGCCCTCCGGCGAGGAAGGTTGAGGCGGAAGCGGGACATATCGCCGGAATAAAAAAACCCCTGGAAGATCTTATTTACCCGGCCCGAGTGGAGATGATAATCGTGCAGCAACTTTTGGGCGGCGGTTCTGAATCCGGTCGCCCTGTAGCCCATCCTAAGCGCACAGGCCTTCAACTCCTCCTCCTTTGAAGGAATGGAATGGATCTGAAAATCATAAACCATCTGGAGTTTATTTTCGACGTCCCTTAAAAATATATATGCCGTAGAAAGGAAGCTGTATTCTTCTTCGGAGATGAGCAGTTTTTTAAAGAGGGCACGCAAGGCATTCAGGGTATTCCTTTTATGTATTACAGGGAATCTCCTTCCGAAAGAAACCTGAAGGGATTGGACTATAAACTCGATCTCCCGTATGCCCCCGGATCCCAGCTTGACATGCCGGCGGCCAAGCCCGCGATCAGACATCTTTTGATTGATTCGCTCTTTGATCCGCCTTACCTCGGAAATGGCATTTCCATCAAAAGGCCGGCGAAATATGAAGGGCCGGATCATCGAAATAAACCTCGCTCCAAGGGCGCGATCCCCTGCCACAGGCCATGCCTTAAGCATGGCAATCCTCTCCCATGTCTCACCTCGCAAGGCATAGTATTGCCGGCAGCTACTAAGAGAATTGGTTATGTTCCCTGACCTGCCTTCCGGCCGCAGCCTCAGGTCTGCCCGGTAGAGATAGCCTTCGTCAGTAACATCAGACAGCGCCCCGGTGATCTTCCTGGCCAGATGCTTAAAGTATTCTGCTTTTGATATAGATGCCGATCCGGTCTTTGACCGGTTTTTTGATTGCACCTCCCGGTCTGACGAACAAACATAGATAAGATCAACATCAGAACTGAAGTTGAGCTCACCTCCACCTAGTTTGCCCATTCCGATGACAGCAAAGCCGGCACGTATCTTCCTTCCCCCTGTACCCTGCCCCCTGTTCATGGATAATTTACATGTCTCATATGCCTTCTGAATCAGTACCTCGGCAAGGATCGACAGGGATGCCAGGGTCCCTTCGACATCAGAGATCCTCAGGAGGTCACGGATTCCAATGAGAAGGATCTCCTTCCTTTTAAAGATACGCAGGATATCCAGCTTCTTTTCCTCGGTTCTTAAATATTTCAGGGCTATAGAAAGATCCCGCATCAGATCCCTCTTTTTCCGGTTTTTATAAAGGATCTCAGGATCAGAGACCCAATAGAGATAATGCGAATCCCTTATAAGTATCTCTGACATAAAGGGGCTGCCGCCGAAAATCTTTGCCAATAGCTCAAGGGTGCGCGGGTTCTCTTTAAGATAAGACAAAAAGCGCATCTTATTGACAGCCGCCTTTGTAAATCTTTCAAGATAATTTAATGCCTGATCAGGATCCGCAGATCGTGAAAGGCAGAAAAGGAGTTCTTCGATTATTTCTGAGAGGAGCTGTCTTGCCATGGGATCATCGGCCATCGCCTGAAGATTGGCATCAGCCTGTTCTGTCTCCTTAAACCCATAGGGACTGAGCATGGTGGCCACCTGATGTCGATCCAGATGTGGGGCCAGGAGAAGATCCTTTAGGTTCAGTTGCATCATACTCTTAAAACCTACACTCCTTTTAATATGATTATATAGTTGCGGATGATGAGGAGGCAAGATGGGAGCAAATCTTATATCAGGGATCGGGTAAAGTCTTAATATCCACCAATCTCTCTGACTTGATTTTCCAACCAGACTGCAAGATCATCCTGAGGCATAGGTTTGCTTATGAGATATCCCTGAGCCGCATCACAGCCGGCAAGGGCAAGTCTATCCAATATATCCTTATTTTCCACCCCCTCGGCAACCACCTTAAGGCCGAGGATGTGGGCAAGCTCAATAATTGAACCCACTATAGCGGCGCTGTTCTCATCCGCAACCATATTCATGACAAATGACTTGTCTATCTTGATCTCATCTACGGGGAGCCTCTGGAGGTAGCTCAGAGACGAATATCCCGTACCAAAGTCGTCGATGGAAAAGCAGATGCCCATGGCAGTCAACTGTTTGATGACCTCCATGGCCAGAGCCGGATCTGCCATGATTATACTCTCAGTGATCTCAAGTCTAAGGGAGCTTGATGCCACACCCCAGGTAGAAAGCAGCCCTTTAATCTGCTCTAGGATCTGGGGAGACTGAAGGCTTCTTACTGATAGGTTTACTGCAACAGAGACCTCGACTCCTGCCTGATGCCAACTCCTGGACTGACGAAGCGCCTCTTTCAGTACCCATAAAGTAAGCTGTTTTATAGATCCTGTATGTTCTGCGAGGGCGATAAACTGATCAGGGGGGATGACGCCATGTGTCGGGTGCTGCCAGCGCACAAGGGCCTCTACTCCTATTGTTTTGCCGGACTTTAGATCTATTTTCGGCTGATATAACAAAAACAACTGACCAGCATCTATGGCATGGCGCAGTTCTCCCATGAGGACGAGGCGTTCTGGACTGTATCGATCATACTTGGGGGAGTAAATAGCAACGCCGCCTTCTGTCTCTTTGGCCTTGTACATAGCGGTATCAGCGTGCTGAATCAAGGTAACGGCATTCTCACCATGACCTGGAAACAGGGCTATACCTATGCTGGCGCTGACATCAATGGAAAGCCCTGATAATAAAAAGGGTTCTTCAAGCCTTGCCATGATCTTGCCTGCTACCCCGGTGGCACTCTCTGCATCCGACTTCAGCAGAAGTATTGCAAATTCATCCCCTCCCAGCCGTGCAACCGTATCGGCTTCACGGAGCAGGTCTCGCAGCCTTAACCCCACCTGTTGTAACAGCAGGTCACCATTATAGTGTCCAACGGTGCTGTTGATCTCCTTAAAGCGGTCTAAGTCCATTATGAGAAGGGAAAGGGATCTATTTTCCCGCTTTCCGATAATAATTGCTTGCTGTATGCGGTCGTAGAGCAGGATACGGTTTGGAAGATCGGTAAGGATATCGTAATAAGCCAGATGATGGGCCATCTCCTCAGCCTGCTTGCGTGCGGTAATGTCAATAACCATCCCGGACAGGATCTCTCCGTCAAGGGTAGCGCTTGCGAGCACATTCCTGGTTTCACCTCTTTTTGTAAGCGTCTCAAGTTCAAGATTAGAAACCTTACCGGTTTCCTTGAGATCTTCTATCAATGCATCCCTGTCTTTTAGATTTTTATATCTTGGAACAGCACCCTTTGATTTCATCTCCTCTGGCGATTCAAACTCATATATCCTGGCTAAGGCATTATTGGCATAAAGGATGTCACCTCTCAGGTTGCTCTGATATATACCTACAAGGGCATTTTCCGCAATATTCCGGAATTTACTCTCCGAGGCCTTAAACGCCTCTTCGGCCTTCTCGCGCCCCCGTCTTACCTCAGCATCGCGCAACTCCCTTTCAATGGCAGGAACAAGCCGCGCCAGATTCCCTTTCATGAGGTAGTCGTTGGCGCCGGCCTTCATGGCAGCCACAGCGGTCTCCTCGCCTATAGTGCCTGACACGATGATGAACGGGATATCAAGCGCCCTGGCCTTAAGGACTTCCAGCGCAGCACGGGCATTAAAGTTAGGCATGGAGTAATCGGATATAATGATATCCCAGGTCTGCTGATCCAGCGCCATGCCCATGGCCTCAGATGTGTCGACCCTTTCATGGACAGGATCATAGCCTCCGCGCCTTAGCTCCCTTAAGACCAGTTCTTTGTCGTCTTCGGAATCTTCTACAATCAATACACGAAGAGGTATACCCATCTATGACCTCCTGATAATTGGCGGGGTCTCATTTAGGACCAGCCAGTAAAGTCCCAGTTGCCTTACTGCTTCTATGAACTTTTCAAAGTCCACAGGTTTGCAAATGTAACTATTGGCCCCCAGGCTATAGCCATTAATCATGTCTTTCTCCTCTTTCGAGGAGGTAAGTATGACTACGGGAAGGAGTTTAGTCCGGCTGTCTGACCGGATCCGTTTCAATACCTCAAAGCCGTCTATTTTTGGTAGCTTTAAATCGAGAAGGACAACCTCCGGCATGACGTTTAAGTTTCGGCCGGCGTAGGCCCCCTCTCCAAATAGATAATCAAGCGCCTCAACCCCATCCCGGGCTACAATCACCTCATTTAAGATATTGTTCTGCCTCAGAGCCCGGAGGGTCAGGACCTCATCGTCTGGATTATCTTCAACGAGGAGGATGATCTTTGATTTTAGATTTGAGATTGTGGATTGCAGATTGCTCATAACTTTATCTCCTTTGCTGTGTTAAGGCTTGCAACAATGATAGATATGAGTTCAATGGAGCGTAAAATAGAACGTCGCCCCTTGTTCAACCTTACCTTCGGCCCATACCTCCCCACCATGGCGATGAATTATTCGCTGGACTGTAGCAAGGCCTATGCCCGTGCCGGAAAACTCTGTCATACCGTGCAATCTCTGAAAGGCGCCGAATAGTTTTCCTGCATAGGTCATGTCAAAACCGGCACCATTATCCCGGACAAAAAAGGCCGATCTGCCTTCATGTTCTTTAACGCCAAATTCTATCCTCGCCTCCGGTTTTTTCCCACTAAACTTCCAGGCATTTCCAAGCAGATTTTCCAGGGCAATTCGAAGCAGGTGCGCATCGCCATCTGCATAAAGCCCAGGCGAGACCACAAATTCTGCCTTACGCCCCGGCTG
>JACRHA010000130.1 GCA_016234185.1 Nitrospirota bacterium | reverse complement strand
GGATCTATACCAGAGGTTATCACCGATATGTGTGCTGATGGAGGGATTTCCCACTTACGGCGGGATGAGCGGCAGGGCAATGGAAGCAATGGCCGTCGGGCTCTATGAGGGGGTAGAGGAAGAATATCTGCATTACAGGACCGGCCAGGTGGAATATCTTGCCAGGGAGATTGCAAGCGTAGGTATCCCCATTATGAACCCGCCGGGAGGCCATGCAGTCTATATAGATGCAGCCTCCTTCCTGCCACATATACCGCCGGATGAACTTCCGGGCCAGGCCCTTACCATAGAGACCTATATAGAGGGGGGTGTCAGGGGCGTTGAGATAGGGACGCTCCTTGCAGGACGGGACCCAAAATCGGGAGAGAACCTCCATCCGAGACTTGAACTCTTCCGGCTTGCCATACCCCGCCGTGTCTACTCAAGGGAGCATCTCGATTATGTGGTAGATTGCATAAGGCATGTATACCAGAGGAGGAATAAAATCAGAGGCCTCAAATTTGTCTATGAGGGGCCTATATTAAGGCATTTCCAATCGACCTTCACCTGGGTCCAGCGATAAATCCGCATCTGCTGCGTTGGCCCTGCGGGTCCTTGGCAAAGGTGCCGTCGCCTGTTATAATGAAGCCCTTATAAACAAGTTGTAACTTGCTGGAGAGACCTGTCAGAAAAAATGAAGACCGATGGAAATGAATTAGATCAGCTCTGTATCAACACAATCCGCATGCTAGCTGTTGATGCGGTACAGAAGGCCAACTCCGGACATCCCGGGGCCCCAATGGGCCTGGCCCCGCTGGCTTATGTCCTCTGGACCCGTTTTTTAAAATATAATCCCGGGAATCCTCTCTGGCCTGACCGCGACAGGTTTGTCCTTTCAGCCGGGCACGCCTCGATGCTCCTCTACAGCCTGCTTCACCTCACAGGCTATGATCTATCCATTGAGGAGATAAAGGGATTCCGGCAGTGGGGGAGTAAGACACCGGGGCATCCCGAAAATGGCCATACCCCGGGTGTGGAGACAACGACAGGCCCGCTTGGGCAGGGTTTTGCCAATGGTGTTGGAATGGCCATTGTTGAACGTCTCCTTGCGGAACGTTTTAACCGTCCAGGCCATACCATTGTGGGTCATTATACCTATTTAATTGCAAGCGATGGCGACATGATGGAGGGGATCGCCTCGGAGGCTGCATCCCTTGCCGGCAACCTTGGTCTTGGGAAACTGATCTGCTTTTATGATGATAACCATGTGACCATCGAAGGGTCTACTGACCTCTCCTTTAGTGAAGATGTGAAGAGGCGTTTTGAGGCATACCACTGGCATGTAATATCAATTCAGGATGACGGGAATGACCTTGGGGCGATCTCAAAGGCTATCATGGCTGCTCAGACAGAGACATCCATTCCATCCCTCATTATAGTCCGTACCCATATCGGTTATGGGAGTCCAAACCGGCAGGATACGGCCAAGGCCCATGGCGAACCGCTGGGGCATGATGAGGTAAAACTTACAAAGCAAAATTTGGGTTGGCCCCTGGATCCCGACTTTTATATCCCTGATGGGGTGCTGGATAATTTTCGCAGGGCTGTTGAGAGGGGTATTTCCCTTGAGACCGATTGGCAGAAGCGGTTTGATGCCTATTCTGCAGAACATCCAGACCTGGCCAGTGAATGGCAGCAGGTAATGAGCAGAAAACTTCCAGCAGGATGGGATTCGGATGTCAGGGGATACAAGCCCAAGGGTTCGATGGCGACCAGGCAGGCCTCGGGCGAGGTGTTAAATCTGATCGCCCCCCGTTTATCTACCCTGGTTGGCGGTTCGGCCGATCTTGCACCTTCGAACAATACCAATCTCAAGGGGTTTGCTGATATCTCTAAAAAGGATTTCAGCGGACGCAACATCCACTTTGGTGTCCGGGAGCATGCCATGGGAGGTGTATTAAATGGGATGGCGCTCCATGGAGGGGTTATCCCATACGGGGGGACATTTCTTATCTTCTCAGATTATATGAAGCCTTCCATCCGGCTGGCCGCCCTTATGGGTCTTCCTGTTATCTATGTCTTTACCCACGACAGCATCGGTCTTGGGGAGGATGGTCCAACGCATCAGCCTATTGAACATCTGGCCGGCCTGCGGGCTATCCCAAACCTTACAGTGATCCGCCCTGCTGATGCGGCAGAGACAGCAATTGCCTGGCGCCTGGCAATCGAAGGGCAGAGAGGTCCTGTTGCGCTTGTATTGACACGCCAGAAGCTTCCTGTCCTGGACCGGGACCTGTATGCGTCAGCCGATCTTCTGAAAAAGGGGGGATACATCCTTTTCGAGACCAAGGGAAAAAGGCCGGAGCTGATCCTGATAGCCACAGGGTCTGAGGTATATCTGGCTTTAGAGGCGGGCCATAAACTTGAGGCTCAGGGAGTCCCGTTACGTGTAATAAGCATGCCAAGCTGGAGGCTCTTTGAGCAGCAACCGATCGGGTATCGCATGTCTGTCCTCCCTCCTGAGGTGCGGGCAAGGATCTCCATTGAGGCTGCTTCTATCTTCGGATGGGATCGTTATGTCGGCAGCGAGGGGGATATTATCGGTCTTGACCGGTTTGGCGCTTCAGCCCCTTATGAAATTCTAATGAAGGAGTTCGGGTTCTCGGTTGAGAATATTGTATCCAGGGCTCAGGCCCTTCTTAAAAATAGGCAAAAAGCTGTATCACTTAAAAAGGATTGATAAGGGATGAGTCAGGCCAATATCCCGGTATTTGTTATTTTAAATGAAAAGACCGCTCTCTTAGGTGCTACAAGATTCGGAACTGGATTTGTTGGGGAGGTCATATGAAAGATGTAGGCATTACATTGATACGTCATATATTGATGGAAAGACAGGCTCATCCTTTACTGACTGATGATCTTTTGCCGCTATTAACACATATTGGGGTTGCAGCAAAAATAATTGGCTCAGAGATCCGCCGGATTGGTTTGGGTAGCCTCATTGGAAAAACAGGCGGGGTAAATATTCAAGGGGAAGAGGTCAAAAAACTTGATAAGTTTGCCAATGACGCCTTTATCTGGGCCTTTGAGTATAGCGGTCTTGTATGCACGATGATTTCAGAGGAGATGGAAGAACCGATGCATCTTGAGGAAAACTGCCCTCAGAGCAAATATTTCCTTCTGGTTGATCCAATAGATGGGTCATCAAATGTAGATGTGAATGGCCCTCTTGGGTCAATATTTTCCTTCTTCAGACAGAGTGATTCAAAAAAGCATGATACCCCGGGAGATCTGATGCGAAGAGGCTCAGAGCAGGTTGTATCAGGTTATATCATGTATGGTCCAAGCACTATATTGGTTTACACATTGGGTAAAGGGATACATGCATATACCCTTGATCCTATCGCCGGCGAGTTTATTTTATCCCATGAAAATATCAGGATCCCGTCAAGAGGACGCATTTATAGTGTAAATGAGGGCAACTACAATAGTTGGCAACCGGAGGTCAGGGAATATTGTGATTATTTAAAGGGAGGTGGCCAAGGCAACAAAAAACCCTATTCATTGCGCTATGTTGGGTCACTCGTGGCTGATCTTCATCGAACCCTCCTTGAAGGAGGGGTCTTTTTCTATCCCGGGGACAGAGAAAAACCAGAGGGGAAGTTACGGCTTCTGTATGAGGTAGCGCCGCTTGCCTTTGTTGTTGAGCAGGCAGGAGGGCTTGCAAGCACAGGGACACAGCGCATTCTGGATATAAAGCCAACAGCTCTTCATCAACGGGTCCCTTTATTTCTTGGAAGTATTGAAGAGGTAAAATTAGCTGAAGAGTTCGTTCAGGGGAGAAGGAGATTGTGAATAATGGAGGAAAAAAATAATATGAAAAAGAGGATCTATGATATCTTAAGCTGGTATGCCAGCGACAATCCGGGCACTAAAACCAACCTTGCCCGCATACTAAACCATGGAAAACTGGGTGGCACGGGAAGATTGGTTATCCTGCCGGTTGATCAGGGTTTTGAGCATGGCCCTGCGCGTAGTTTTGCACCCAATCCATCTGCCTATAACCCTCTATACCACTTTGAGCTCGCCATTGAATCAGGTTGCAGCGCATATGCAGCCCCCCTCGGATTTATTGAGGCCGGTGCAGCGGAGCATGCAGGAGAGATCCCGCTAATTCTGAAACTAAACAGCCATGACACCCTGTCAGATGAAAAGGACCCACTCTCGGCGCAGACTGCAAGTGTACGTGATGCCCTGAGGCTTGGCTGTGCCGGTGTCGGATATACAATCTATCCCGGCTCGGCCTTCAGCCGGGAGATGTATCAGCAGCTCCGGGAGATTGCTGAGGAGGCCAGGAGCCTTGGCCTTGTCGTAGTAGTCTGGTCTTATCCACGGGGCTCAGGTCTGACCCCGAAGGGTGAGACTGCGATTGATGTCGTGGCCTATGCCGCACAGATTGCCTGCCAGCTTGGTGCCCACATTGTCAAGGTCAAATTGCCGGCTGATTATATCGAGCAGGCCGCGGCCAGGAAGGCATACGAGACATACCATGTGCCTATCAAGACCCCTGAAGAACGGGTTCGCCATATAGTGCAGAGCGCCTTTGATGGCAGGCGGATCGTCATCTTCTCCGGAGGAGCCAAAGAGGAGGACGAGGTCTTTTTCAGTCAGGTCAGGGCCATAAGGGATGGGGGCGGCTTTGGTTCGATCATCGGCCGCAATACCTTTCAGCGTCCCAGGGAGGATGCATTAAGGTTTCTCGATAAGATCATGAAGATATATACCGGAGCAGCGGGATCAGGAATTACTCCGGGATAATTGATATCAGATCCCGCAAATGTAAGGAGGTAGTATTTGGAGCGTTTGAGGGTTGGTTTTATTTGGCACATGCACCAGCCTTATTATAAGGATCCTCTTACCGGGGCCTATTCCGTACCCTGGGTACGGCTCCATGGAATAAGGGCCTATTACGATATGGCCAAGATACTTCTTGATTTTCCCGATATCAGGGTTACAGTTAATTTCGTTCCCTCCCTTCTTCTTCAGATCCTTGACTATCAGCAGGGCCAGACCAGGGATATCTTTCTGGAGTATACCTTAAGGCCGGCTGCTGACCTGGAGGAGGCTGAACAGCGATTTATCCTCCGATATTTCTTTATGGCCAACTGGGAAACCATGGTAAAGCCCATGGCAAGATATTATGAACTCCTTCATGACCGCGGGATAAATCCTGACGAGCAGACGCTGGATAGGGCTGTTTTCCAGTTTAAGGCGCGGGATTACCTGGACCTTCAGATGCTTTTCAACCTCTCCTGGTTCGGCTTTAAGGCAGTGGAGGAGTCGCCGGCCCTGTCTGAGCTGATTTCAAAAGGCCGCAACTATACAGAGGAGGATAAGGCCGTGGTTATCAGGCATCAGCATGATATCCTCCGGAGGCTGATCCCGCTTTACAGGGGTCTTGAGGAGACCGGACAGATTGAGCTTACCACAAGCCCCTTCTATCATCCGATCCTGCCGTTAATTTATGATACCAACATAGCCCGAAGATGTATGCCGCATTCGCCTTTACCGGACAGGTTTGAGGCGCCGGAGGATGCAAAGAACCAGATCTCAAAGGCCGTTGAATTTCATTCCCGCATTTTCGGGAAAATGCCGCGGGGTTCCTGGCCTTCTGAGGGATCTGTCTGTCCTGAGGTGATCCCCCTTCTGGCAGATGCCGGCCTCCGCTGGATTGCAACAGATGAAGAGATCCTGCTTAATTCTATGACTATGCTCTCCCGGAAGGATGCCGTGTACAGGTCTTACATTGCTGAATCTGAAGGCCGGGAGATCGGTATAATATTTCGCGATAAAGAGATCTCTAACCTGATCAGCTTCACATTGGCAAAGATGGAGGCAGCCCCTGCTGTTGACAGCCTGTTTAAGGGGTTTAAGGCCGTCCATGATATGTTTGAGAACAGGAATGAGTCTGCCCTGGTAACGATCATCATGGATGGAGAGAACCCATGGGAATATTATCCTGAAGGCGGACGCCGCTTTCTGACTGAACTCTATTCCCGCCTGTCAAAATCCTCCGACTTCATGACTGTCCGGATATCGGATGATCTTGACCGGCATCCGCCGCGGCAGAGGATCCATCACCTCTACTCCGGCTCCTGGATAAATCATGATTTTGATATCTGGATCGGCTCCTTTGAAGAGAATCTGGCCTGGGAATATCTGAGCCGTACCCGCAGGGCCCTGCTCCCCCTTCTTAATGATGCTTCCATACCTCCGGAAAGGCGTGAAGCGGCCTGGGAGGCGATCTATGCAGCCGAGGGGAGCGATTGGTTTTGGTGGTATGGCGATGACTTCACGAGCGCACAGGAAGATGAGTTTGACAGGCTTTTCCGGGGGCACCTTGCCGGGGCCTTCCGGCATCTGGGCCAGGAGGCCCCCAAATATCTGTCCCGCCCGATCATCCACCTCCATCCTGCGAAACATGTGACCGTGCCTGTAAATTTTATCCATCCTGTCCTGGACGGTAAGCGCACCACCTATTTTGAATGGCAGGGCGCAGGCCGCTATGATGCCATGATGCGCGCTATGGTCTTTGGCGCCGGACCGCCGCTCTTATCGGCTATATACTATGGATTCGACCTGACACATTGTTACCTCCGTATAGACCCAATTGAAGGGGATGACCCGGAGAAGCTGAAAGGATATGAGATCCATGTCCATTTCTTCGACGGACCTGAGGAATACAAATGCGTCATACCTAGTACCAACGGCATCCCTTCCCGATTTTTCATTAACCGGAGCAGGGACGGTATACGATATGAACTGCTGGCAGAGGCAGATACCATTGCAATGGAACAGGTCCTGGAAATCGCAGTACCCTTTGACGCCCTTGGATGGAAACCGGGGGAGCGGTTCAATTTTATCGTAGAGGTCCTGGTGGATGGAAAGGTGATAGAGACCTATCCCCCTAAGGGCTATATACCTATTGATGTGCCTGGTAAGGACTTTGAACAAATGATGTGGAGCGTCTGATGGGGCAGGTCTTCCTTCTTCTTGGGATACACAATCACCAGCCTGTGGGCAATTTTGAGCATGTATTCCGGGAGGCACACGATAGATGCTACAGGCCCTTTCTTGATCTCCTCATGGAACATAGGACTATTCGTGTGGCCATGCATTACAGCGGCCCCCTGTTCGATTGGATAGAGGGGAATGAACCTTCATTTATCGGCCGGCTAAAGGAGATGGCGGAAAAAAGGCAGGTGGAACTCCTCACGGGCGGCTACTACGAGCCTATCCTTGCCTCAATACCGGCAAGGGACGGAATAGGGCAGATCGGGATGATGACGCAATATTTGAGAAACAGGCTTGGCGCCGATCCTAAGGGGCTCTGGCTTGCTGAACGAGTATGGGAGCCATCCCTCCCCGGCCTGCTCAATTCTTGTGGTATCGGTTACTCCCTTCTTGATGATACACATTTTCAGTATGCCGGGGTCAAGCCTGAGACCTTACGAGGCTATTACCTGACCGAGCATGAGGGGAAGGTCCTTGCGATTTTTCCCATAAGCAAAAGGCTCCGTTACCTCATCCCCTTCCGTCAGCCGGAGGAGACGATAGAATATCTTGGTCAATTGGGAAAGGAGTGTCCGGTTGCTATTACCTATGCAGACGATGGTGAGAAGTTCGGCCTCTGGCCCGGCACATATCGCTGGGTCTATGACATGGGATGGATAAAGAGATTCTTTGCCCTTTTGGAGGAAAACAGGGACTGGATCACTACCATTACCCCCGGCGAATACCTGGCCAAGGCTCCGTCTTCCGGCCGTATTTATCTGCCGACGGCCTCATATGAAGAGATGATGGAATGGGCCCTGCCTACAGAGACTATCCTGGAAAGGGAGGCGTTAGTTGCGAAGCTTGAGGCCTCAGGCCTGAAGGGCGCGACGGAGGGTTTTCTGCGCGGCGGACTCTGGAACCATTTTCTCGTAAAGTATCCCGAGATCAATCTAATGCAAAAGAAGGCACTATATATAAGCGAGAAACTTTCCCTTAAGGAGAAGAGACCCGGCATTTCAATGACCAAATGGTTTGCGGAGGCGAGGCGGGAGCTTTACAAGGCCCAGGGAAACGATGTCTACTGGCATGGGCTGTTCGGCGGGTATTATCTAAACTATCTTCGGCACGCTGTGCACGAGCATCTCATAAAGGCTGAGAGGCTTATCGACGCCAAGACTGATCCACAAATCCGCCTGACGGAGACAGACCTGGACCGGGATGGTTACCAGGAATTTATAGCAGAAACAGACTGTTTAAATCTCTATTTAAAACCGGATGATGGCGCCACAGTTATCGAGATCGATTACAGACCAAAGGCCCTCTGCCTTACCCATGTCCCGATGAGGAGGCCTGAGGCATACCATAAAAAGATCAAGGTAGATCAGCCGGCTGCCTCTTCCCCTTCTCCGGGCAGTATCCCCTCTATCCATGAGCTCTCGTCTTTAAAACCATCTGTCGTTGACAAAAGACTGATCTACGATCGCTATCCGAGATGGTCGTTCCGGGATCACCTCCTGATGCAAGATACAACCCTGGACCAATTTGAGGCATCCATTCATGCGGAGATAGGCGGCTTTTCTCATAAGCCTTATCAAAAAATAGAAGCCATGACCGGTACAGATGGGATCGTACTCGCCTTCCAGCATACAGATATGATACGAGACCTCTCCCTGACCGCAAAAAAGGTTTATACTGTCTCTGCTTCAGATGCCGTATTTACAGTTCATTATGCCTTTAGCAACAGTCCAGAGCAGGCGCAGTCGCCGGATCAGAATGGCCATGGCCTCCTCTGGGGGGTGGAGCTTAATCTCACCCTGCTGGCCGGCTCTGACCCAAAGCGTTATTACAGTTTTCCCGGAAGGGATGCAGAAGAAAAACTCCTAAATAGCAGGGGGGTCCTGGAGGACATTACTGAGGCGCACCTGATAGATGAATGGCAGGGGGTTGATATATGCCTTGAATTTAAGCCGGCAGCGCGCCTCTGGAGATTCCCGATAGAAACGATATCGCAATCAGAGGAGGGATTAGAGTCGAACTATCAGGGCTCCTGTATTGTCATCCTCTGGCCTTTGACCCTCCCATTAAATGGGAAGCAGGAGCGCCTCATCACCATGAAGATCTCCGGACATTAGACCTATAATTATAATTTGCATATGTTTCTCAGAATAATCTTACACATTCTTCTTTCTCCCTAATCCCCTTCCTCTCATAAAAATCACTCGATCCTTGCCAATTCCTTTGGATAGAGGATAATCTCGATCCTCCTGTTCTGCTCCCTCCCATCCTTTGTGTCGTTTGTGGCAACCGGATTATACATGGAGAGACCTGCTGCCGACATCATCTTAGGTTCCACGCCCATCTTTGCAAGGTATTTTACCACCTGTGTAGCCCTCGATGTTGATAGCTCCCAGTTCGTTGGAAACTTATCTATGATTTTGGGCCCTATAGGTTTATTATCAGTATGCCCCTCGATCCTAATCATCTTATCCTTGACTTCCTTAAGGATTCCACTTACCCGATCCAGCACCTCTCTGCCGGATCTGGATATCTTATTGCTCCCGGAGGTGAAGAGGACCTTCCCCATGATCCTAACTGATAAACCCTCCTTCGTCATCTCGACCTTAATATTTCCATCCTCTACCTCCTTCTTAAGCTTATCCAAAAGGGATTCATATGTCCGCTTTATCTCTTCGATCTCCTTCTCCTTGCTTGTTGATTCCCTTCTTGCTGTTTCTAGTCCTGATACTGATTTCTTGAGTTCTTCTTCTAATTCATTAAGCTTCTTTTCTGCTACCTTCTTCTCATCTTCAAGACGGGCTATCTTGCCCTTTAGATCCCCTATAATTCCGGCGTCCTTTGCCCTCTCAAGTTCTAAGGTCGAGATAGAATCCCTTGCATGGTCAAGCTCTAATGTAAGTTTTTGGTTTTCAGATGAGAGCTTATCTATCTTCTCCTTTAGTTCGTCCCTTTCCTTCTCAAACCTGGCCGTCTCTTTTCTCAGCCTCTCCTCCTCAGCGGAGGTGGTTGGAGGGGAAGGGACAGGCACAACAGCCTCCCCGGTCTTTTGTAGCTCAGATGTGAGCTGATCTACCTTTCTTTTTAGCTCTTCCTTTTCTGCCTCAAGCCTTGATGTTTCTTGCCTTAGCCTCTCCTCCTCCGGTGAGGGGGCAAGAAGTGGTATGGGGACAGGCAGCGCAGCCTCCTTTGTCTTGGCAAGCTCCGATGTAAGTCTAGCCACCTCAGATGATAGGTTGTCAATCTTGCCCTTTAGGCCGCTATTCTCCGTCGTTGCTTTGGTTAGATCAGAGTTGAGCCTATCTATCTCAGATGAGAGTCTGGCCATCTTCTCCTTTAGTTCGTCCCTTTCCTTCTCAAGCCTGGCCGTCTCTTCTCTCAGCCTCTCCTCCTCAGCGGAGGTGGTTGGAGGGGAAGGGACAGGCACAACAGCCTCCTTTGTCTTTTCTAGTTCAGAATTAAGATTAGCAACCTCAGATGAAAGGCTATCGATCTTAGCCCTTAGATTGGAATTCTCGTTCCTTGCTGAGGTGAGATCAGAGTTTAGTCTATTTAGCTCAGATGTAAGCCCTTCTACCTTCTTTTTTGCCTCACCCCTCTCCCCCTCTAACCTTGTTATCTCAGTCATAAACTTATCTGCATCGCCCCTTGCGGCCTCCCTTGCCTTATCAAGATCGGCATTTAAGCCTGACATGATTGAGGATAGTTCATCTATTCTTCTTGCTGCCTCCACCTTCTCCCCTTCCAGCTTTTCAATTTTTGCCTTCTGCTCAGCCAGCATACTATTTAGCCTTGAGACCTGTTCATTTAACGCTGCGTTCTTCCTCATCTCATCCTGAAATGCTGCCTTTGTTGACTCCGTTTCTGCCACCTGGGCAAGGTATTTGCTTTTTGCCACACATCCGGAGAGGGTCAGGATCAGCAGTACTATTATTGCTAGTTTCTTCATAGCCTCCTCCTGCTTTATTTTGATAATATTTCCAGAAACACCTTAAAAATATATCACCTAATACATATTATGACAACCCTGCCTTTTTTATGCTTGATTTCCTTCCACTTCTTAGAATAGTCTTCCTGTAATATGCCTATTGATTTTGAAAGGTCTTCATCATGGATCTCTTAATAGACAGGTTTTTAAACTATATCCGCATAGAGAAGGGATTAGCTGATAACAGCATAAATGCCTATGCAAGAGATATCAGGGGTTTTGCTGAATATCTTGAGAAGAAAGATGTTTCTGCGGATGGGGCATCAAAGGGTGAGGTGATAGGTTTTATGTCAGAGATGATGGGCAGGGGCCTATCTCCCAGATCCATAAACAGGGCGCTCTCTGTTGTAAGGAGGTTTTATAATTTCCTGATCTTAGATGGGATTATCAAGAGAGATCCTACCCTGGATATACAATCTCCCAAGACATGGTTTACCCTCCCAAAGACCCTGACCGCCGGTGAGGTGGATTGCCTCCTCAATCTACCAAAAGGGGATGATCCCGCAGGCATCAGGAATGATGCGATGCTTGAACTCCTGTATGCCACAGGGCTTCGGGTGTCGGAGCTTGTTTCACTGAAGAGTGAGGATGTAAACCTTGAGCTAGGCTACCTTATTACCAAGGGGAAGGGGAATAAGGAGAGGATCGTTCCTGTCGGTGAGATCGCCCTGGCGAAGACGAGGAATTATCTCATAAACAGCAGGGGGGCCATATTAAAGGGGAGAGTATCTAAGCACCTCTTTATCCATAGAGGCGGTAAGGGACTCACGAGACAGGGATTCTGGAAGATTATCAAGAGATATGCCCTGCTTGCAGGGATAACAAAAGATGTCTCCCCCCATACATTAAGACACTCCTTTGCCACTCACCTCCTTGAGAGGGGGGCGGACTTGCGATCTGTCCAGATGCTCCTGGGTCATTCTGATATATCGACTACCCAGATATATACCCATCTGGAGCGAGAGAGGTTAAAGAAGGTACACCGGCAATACCATCCCAGGGGATAATCACAGGGTGATGATTTACAAAAATAACACTTTAGTATAAAATTTGCTTTATTATTAAGGTACCCCAGGAAATAAAGAAAAAAATGAACGGAGAATCACCCGATATCAAGCAAGCTAACCTGCAAAAGCTGAAAGGGCTTTTTCCCGAACTCTTTACCGAGAATCAGGTAGACTGGGAAAAGCTTAAAGCCGCTTTTGGTGATGATGTCAACTTTGCGCATGAACTCATCATTGCCTTGGATGCTATGCATGAAAAACTCATAGAGCAAATCATTTCTTCCAAACCACAAAAGATCATTACCCTCGATAGCCTGTTCACCGGCAACGACCAGCTCAAAACCAATACAGTCCTGCAAATGCGCGATGCAGGGGTGGATTTTAAGATGATATGAGCGATAAATTAAATTTCCTTAAACTGTTTTCAGCCATGAATAAAAAGAAGGTTCGCTATCTCGTTGCCGGCGGCGTGGCAGTCAATCTTTATGGAATTGAGCGGGCTACAGGCGATATAGATATCGTTGTCCATCTGGAGAGGCATAATATTGAAAAGTTCGTGGAAGTTATGAAGGAGTTAGGCTTCAGGCCTAAGGTTCCGGTGAAACTTGAAGAACTTGCCAGTAAGGAGATGAGGGAAGAATGGGTTCGTGAAAAGGGGATGAAGGTTTTCAGCATTTATGACCCGCAGAATCCTTATTTCCTGTTGGATGTATTTGTAGAGGAGCCGTTTGACTTTGATAAGGTCTATGAAGAGCGAAAAAGTATCAAGGCAGGGAATGTAAGGATTCCTCTGGTTCCCATAAAACGGCTTATTGAGATGAAGAAAAAGGTGGGCAGACCACAAGATATTGCTGATGTCCATTATCTTAAAAAGATAGAGAAGGAGTGGGGTGATGAATAAAGCGCCGTTATTATATTACAGGACGATAGCGCAGATAGAAGAGTACCGAAAAAGGCCGGTTCTCCAGAAGATTAAGTGGCTTGAGGCACAGATGGAGTTTTTCTTTTATGCCATGCCTGATAAGGCAAAGAAGATTCGGGATCGTATGCACTCAGAAAAAGGGGCGTAACCCTTTAATAGATAGCCTGTTCACCGGCAACGACCAGTTGAAGACAAACACCGTATTGCAGATG
>JACRHA010000131.1 GCA_016234185.1 Nitrospirota bacterium | reverse complement strand
TAGTCGTTACAGAACAAGACAAGAAGCAATGCAGGAGATCACTGAGTATATAGAGGTCTTCTACAACAGGCAAAGAAGGCAGAAACGGCTGGGGTATCTATCACCTGCTGCCTATGAAAAGCAGTTTTATGAAAAAAGGATCGCGGCATGAGTCAAATGGTGTCCACTATTGACGGCAGGGGTCAGCGGTATACTATGCGGTTTCAGAGTATGCCAAAGAATATTTTAATCTTAACCTTGATCCTGATATCCGTTTAACCGTTATAGATATGTCTCTTCCCTGGGGCGGGCTGTTTGATATTGATGGTAATTGGACAACGCCTCATGACTGGCATAGGGTAGGCAGAAGCGTTGACTTTAGCAAACATTATAAGGATGGAAATGGAAATAATTTAGAGGTAACCTTTTTTGATGAGGATGGAAATGTTACTAAAATTACAGAGATTATTAACGATGATAAATTAGATAAATATTTTAAAAATAGAAATTGCACCCGCAAAGAAAAGGAGATTGGTAAAATCCATTATCAGTGTACTAAATAAGAGGAGACCATGAATAAAAAAGCTATTTATAGTTTATTATTTTTGATATCGATCTTATGGCCCATAGTTTCCCTAGCCGCCTGCCCTGACCCTGATACTGTCACAGTTATTCCGACACTTGTCGATGTCGGAATAAAGGCTAATGTTACAGCAGACTCAAAGACAGGGATACACAGCTATTCATACAGCATAAAAAATGGAAAAGAAAGTACAGGCTGTATATGGAGTTTTGAGGTTGATATTAAAAAACCGGAAGGGACAATAGAGCTTTCAAAAGAGGGATTAACTAATGCACCTAAAGGTGTTGACTTTGGCGCCCCTGATAAGACAAGTCCCCCTATGATACCTGTAGCCTTCCCATCGGTTCCAAAGAAGAATAAGCTCATTGTATGGAGTGTCGGGCTTTCCGTGTACGGAACAGCCTTCTGGGGTAGCGATGAATATATATATGAGATAATGCCAGGCGATACCCTTTCAGGTCTTATAATGACAACTTATGGTTTACCTGGGATAAGGGATTTCAGAATAGATCCAAAATATATCGCAGAAGATGAAGATCTAATGAAAATGTTTGATCTCTCCAAGATCACTGAAGGTGAGGGAACGGAACTACTTTTCACCTTCTACGAAAATATATCCTTCAAAGGCAAAACCATCGGCCCCACAGCCCCTCCTGCCAACTTTGTAGCCCTGGATTTCTTAAGCTATCTTATTGATTTAAAGCATCAGGCCGCAGAACTTGGCTGGATAACTAATCCAGGCGTAGAGGATAGCCTTGATGTTAAGCTGGACCAGGTCAAAGTCAAGCTTCAGGCAGGCAATATGAAGACCGCAGCAAATCAGCTTTCTGCCTTCCTAAATGAAGTCTCTGCCCAGGGATGTGAGACCTATACTAACTGCCCAAATGGAAAGCATCTATCCCCTGAGGCATGGGGGCTTTTGTATTTGAATGGGAAATATCTGTTGGAGCGTCTCTGATAGGACAAGGGGAAGGAATAGAGGGTGTTTAAGTGTTCCCCCTTATAATCGATATCAGAGAATCTGCGAGGGTGGATATCTCAATTTCCGACTGGGTCTTATTTTTCATATCCCTCAATACGGCCTTGCCCCTTTTTATCTCATCTTCTCCAATAATCACCACATATCTTATGCCAAGCTTGTCTGCCCTTCTCATCTGGCTCTTGAGGCTGTTCTTTTCGTAGTCTAATTCGGTCCTTATCCCTCTTTTTCTGAGCTCAAATATAATAGGAATCGCCATTTCTCTTGCGTCTTTTTCCAGGGTGACAATGAACAGGTCCGACCTGTTAGAGGCATTGATAGTTTCTGCCTTAGATGCATCAAGGAGAGACGCCACCCTCTCCATGCCAATGGCAAAACCTATTCCGGGGATTTGCGGCCCTCCGAGATCCTCCACGAGTCCGTCGTACCTTCCACCGGCGGCAATGGTATTCTGCGCCCCAAGACGGGTTGTAGTCATCTCATCTCGATTCCCTGAAAGAGAGAGCTTGATTGTTGTTCAATGGTGATTGTAAAGAGAAATTTATAAGGGTTGACATACACATATAATTTAAATAGAATATGTGTAGGAGGTTTATATGTCCAAGGTTCGATTCCAAATGTTTTTAGAAGAAGACCAAAAGGAGATGTTAGAAAGGCTACAGAAGGATTCTAATATACCGATTGCGGAGATTATCAGAAAGGCTATAGATAAATTGTTAGTGGAGAGCAAGGAAAAGAAAAAAATAGTTATAGAAAGTGAAATAACGCAAAGGCTACTTTCGGTAGCAGGTGTTTGCGGGGAAGGACCGAAGAATCTGGCAGATCGGCACGATTGGTACTTATATGGGATATCCAGGAAATGAAGAAGGTCTTCTTCGACACTTGGGGTTGGGTGGCGATTGCTCATAAGGATGATGCTAATCATAAAAAAGTCTTCTTATATTACAAGGACTTTCTTATAAAGAAAGGCATCCCTGTTACCACCGATTTTATTCTTGCTGAAACAATAACCCTTTTAAGAGGAAGAACCGATCCTAAAGGGGTCGGCCTATTTATTGATACCATTCTTGATGCTGTTAAAGAGGAGAGGATACTCCTTGAAAGGATAGATGAGAGAAGATGGGAAAGGGCATGGGAGATGAGTAAGAGGTTTAGTGATAAGCCGTATATTTCTTTCTTTGATTTTTCCTCCTTCGTAATAATGAAATCCCTTGGTATTTCAGAAGTCGTAACAGCTGATAGGCACTTTGAAGAGGCAGGGCTTGGGTTCCGGAAGTTATTTTAATGTAGGGGCAACCCTTATTGATAAACGACTTTAATAACTATTTATATCAATTTGAATTATATGAGATTTATGATATTACAATGAGGGAAATACCAACCATAGTTATAGGTAACAGGATTGACTAATGTTAATCAAATTAAGGAGAGACAATGGAAGGTTTTGTTAATCGCATTTTTCGGGCAGCTAAGCTAGATGCCCTTCTATATGAAGAGGTCGAGGCTGACAAAGGGGCATTTGGCCAGGCCATGGGGGTTGTTATCCTCTCCAGTATAGCAGCAGGCATAGGAAGCATTGGAGAAGGCGGTTCCCGCGGGATTTTAATGGGGACGATCGCGGCCCTCATAGCATGGTTTATCTGGGCCTTTCTTACATATTTTATCGGCACAAGATTACTCCCGGGCCCGCAGACAAAGGCAGATTACGGAGAGCTGCTACGGACTATCGGATTTTCGAGCTCCCCGGGATTGATCAGGGTATTAGGTATTATCCCGGGATTGACGGGTGTCATATTTATTTTAGCTTCGGTCTGGATGCTGATTGCAATGGTTATTGCAGTAAGGCAGGCACTTGATTATGAGAGCACATTACGCGCTGTAGGGGTCTGCGTTGCAGGCTGGGTCATTCAGTTATTAATCCTTGCCTTATTGTTTTCTGTTTTTATCCGGCTTGCAGGGCCGGTCTAATACTATTCACACTGAGGAGTATCACCGGGAGTATTTCCAACGGAACTCAGCCCAGCCCTACTGCCAGACAGTGATTGCCCCAAAGGTAACCAAGTTCCGAAAGAAATTCTTTTCGAAGCTCAGGAAGTAGACAGAATACAGAATACAGGAGACAGAATACAGAATTTATTCTGACTACTGTCTCCTGACTTTGGTATGATATTTAGATGGGATATAATCCGGCCCGGTTTGATCATAAGCCTCTATCTTCCTACCTCTTTTATAAAGCTCTTCCCATACACCTAATGGATTTTCAGAAAATATAATATCAGGGTCAGCAGTAACGATTATCCAATCCCTTCTTGCAACCTCTCCATCAAGCTGTCCTGGTCCCCAGCCGGCATAACCGGAATAGATCCGGACCTTCTTCTCCGGATCAGCACCCTGAATTACCTCAATCAGCGGCCTCATGTCTTCTATAACATACACATTATCGAATACCCTTTTTACCCCCTCAGGTAGTTTATCGGTGCGCAAAAGGGCCGTCACATGATCCCGACCTACAGGCCCCCCATAGAAAAGAGGAGAAGAAAGCCTTTCTGCCCCCTTAAGCCCTGGCAATGCCTGCTCAAGGGGGATATCCGTGGACCTGTTTATTATTAATCCCAGTGCGCCCTCTTTTTCGTACATGAGGATCAGGATCACAGAGCGGCTGAAATGAGGGTCATAGAGTTTGGATGCAGCTATCAGAAATACACCCTTTTTCAGATCTTTTATTCCTACTGGCCCTCCAGGGTCAAACGCAAGAGACTCCTCCATTGCTAAAATAAATAAAGCAATAGCCAGTGCAGCAAGGAAGGCGCTGATTCGTTTGATGTCACTTCTCACAACTATACCCTTTGACTATTCTCATAAGGGCTATATTGAACTGCCTATTTTTTTTGGGTCAAACTAGCTATATCTATAAAAGGCGTCGCCTGCCCAACCACCTGCGGCAAATGCCCATCCCATTTTTCTATTGCCCTTAGTTGGAGGATAATCGGGGAAATGGTCTCCTTTTGTAGTCTCTGTGACTCTGCCTCTGCCTTGGCCTGGGTGATCTTCTGCTCTGCTTCTATCTTGATCCTATCCAGGTCCCTTTTGGCCTTCAAGGCCTGCTGTTCGGCAGTCTGCTTGGCCTCTATGGCCGTGTTGAACTGCGGTGAAAAGGAGAAATCAACTATGTTAAACCCATCTACGATCACGTTGAAAACCAATAACCTCTTGGCTAAGGATTCCTTGATCTGGTCTTTTATCTCCGACCTCCTTGTAACCAGCTCCTCTGCCGTAAACTGGGCAGTAACTGCCTTTACTGCCTCCTGGACTGCCGGGTCTATCATCCTATCCTTATATGACAGGCCTATCTCTTGATATACCTTATTTGCCTTTGAAGGGTCCACATGGTAGTTGACAGCTATTGTGGAGGAAACTGTCTGGAGATCCTTGGATGCTGCCGATGCCTCTGTCTGGGCTTTTTGCGTCCTTACATCTATCTTGATAATATCTTCAACAAAGGGTATCTTGAATCTCAGTCCTTCATCCAGGATCAGATCCTTTACGCCGCCTATCTGACTGAATACAACCCCCCGTTCACCGGCCCCAATAGTTCTAAAGGATGAACCAAGGATGATCAAGATAATTATGCCTGCAATAACAAGTGCCACAAGCTTTGGCCCCTGAGCAAATAAGGGGTTTTTTGTTAAATCATAATAGTCATTTGCCATACTATCCTCCTGTCCCAAATAATTGTGAGTATCAACACACCAGAAATGTTATTAGCATGATATTATCATATTCCATAGAGAAACCCTAAAGTCAATTTATGGTCTGTTCTTATGGCAAAAAAAGGGTTACTTGGGAAGCAAGAAATTCTAATTTAGTAGAGTTTATATCTTTGACATCCACCCTGAAAATTATTATAATTTAATGTTTATGAAAAGGATGCATAATGCACAAGGATATTAGGAACTTCTCTATTGTGGCCCATATAGACCATGGGAAGTCTACCTTAGCCGACAGGCTCCTTGAATATACAGGTACAATCAATAAAAGAGAGATCAGGGAGCAATTCCTGGATGATATGGACCTGGAAAGGGAGCGTGGGATTACCATAAAGGCCCATGCTGTAAGGCTAAATTATAAGGCAAAGGATGGGAAGGAATATATCCTCAATCTGATAGACACACCGGGTCATGTCGATTTCAGTTACGAGGTCTCAAGGAGTCTTGCAGCATGCGAGGGGGTACTCCTCGTTGTCGATGCAACGCAGGGGGTTGAGGCCCAGACCATTGCCAATGCCTATCTTGCAATGGAAAATGATCTGGTAATCATACCTGTTATTAATAAGATTGATCTCCAGTCTGCTGACGTTGAAAAGGTAAAGAGACAGATTACGGATGTACTGGATCTTGACACCGATGATGCTATCCTGGTAAGCGCCAAGGAGGGGATAGGTATCCAGGAGGTTCTGGAGGCCATAGTGAAAAATGTGCCGCAGCACCGGGGTGATCATGACGCGCCGTTGAGGGCCCTTATCTTCGACTCATGGTTTGACAGCTATCAGGGCGTAATTGTGCTGATCAGGATTGTGGATGGAAAGGTAAGGGAGGGTGACAGGATAAAGATGATGTCAACGGATAAGGTATTTATTGTTACATCCGTTGGTCTCTTTACCCCAAAGATGCGGCAGGTGGGTGAGCTTACTGCAGGAGAGGTGGGGTATCTTGCTGCAGCGATAAAGAAGGTGTTGGATACCAAGATCGGCGATACAATTACCTCTGTTGACAACCCGGCCCAGACACCGCTACCAGGATACAAGGCGGTAAAGCCGATGGTATTCTGCGGGCTCTATACCGTGGACAGTTCGCAGTACGAGGAGTTAAGGGATGCACTGGAAAAGCTTCGCCTTAACGACTCATCCTTTACCCATGACCCTGAGACCTCCCTCGCACTGGGATTTGGTTTCCGGTGCGGATTTCTGGGTCTCCTCCATATGGAGATCATACAGGAGAGACTTGAGAGGGAATACAACCTAAACCTCATAAGTACCGCCCCTACAGTAGTTTACAGCATAACAACGAATGATGGCGCTATTGTATATATTGACAACCCCTACAAGCTACCGCCGCCCAATAAGATATCTCGCTTTGAAGAACCGTATATCTTAGGCACTATTATTACCCCTGAGGCATACCTGGGACAGATGCTTGCCCTCTGCCAGGAAAAGAGGGGGATACAGAAAGAACTCGCCTACCTGGATATCGATCGGGTAATCTTGAAATATGAAATTCCATTAAACGAGGTTATCCTTGATTTCTACGACAAGCTCAAGTCTATGAGCAGGGGCTATGCATCATTCGACTATGAGTTCATCGGTTACCGTGACGCTGACCTTGTGAAGATAGATATCCTGCTTAATGGGGAGACCGTAGACGCGCTTTCATTTATAGCCTATAAAGAGAAGGCTGTTTTAAGGGCAAGACATATAGCAGAAAAAATGAGGGAGGTCATCCCCCGTCAACTCTTTGATGTTGCAATCCAGGCTGCGATCAACAGCCGGATAATTGCAAGGGAAACAGTAAAGGCATTAAAAAAGGATGTAACTGCCAAATGTTATGGGGGTGATATAACAAGAAAGAGGAAATTATGGGAGAAACAGAAAGAGGGAAAGAAGAGGATGAAACAGGTCGGAAGGGTAGAGATACCACAGGAGGCATTCTTAACACTATTAAAGGTGAAGGATTGAGCCAAGAGCAAGAGATCGATATCGGGAAAAGCATGGTCAATAAAGGAAAAAAATCCCTCATCCGTGAATATACAGAGGCCCTTTTTTTGGCCATTTTGATGGCCCTGTTTATCCGGGCTTTTATAGTTCAGGCATATAAGATACCATCAGGATCGATGATACCAACCCTTGAGATTGGCGACCATATATTGGTAAGTAAGTTCATTTATGGGGTCAAGATCCCATTTACAGATAGGTTCCTGATATCCATCGGGAAACCAAAAAAGAACGATGTAATCGTATTTAAATATCCTGAGGATGAGTCAAAAGATTTTATAAAGAGGGTCATCGGCCTTCCGGGAGATATTATTGAGATCAAAAATAAAGTGGTCTATATAAACGGAAAGTCTTTTGACGAACCATATGTAATACATAGAGATCCATCTATCCTTCCAAAGGAGTTTCAACCGAGAGACAATCTTGACCCGATCATCGTGCCCCAGGATTCATATTTTATGATGGGGGATAACAGGGATCAGAGTCTGGATAGCAGGTTCTGGGGTTTTGTAAAGCTGAACAAGATAAAAGGCAAGGCCTTCGGTGTGTATTGGTCCTGCAAAGACAAAAGCAGCCTTGCCTGTCTTATATATCTAAATCAGGTCAGGTGGAACAGACTTGGCATGCTGATCAGATAGGGGTGGCAAGTGATAAATGGGGTTGATACCAGATCCCTGGGAAGATACCTCGACAGGTTCCGGGAGGTAAAGGTACTTGTTGTCGGTGACCTCATCCTTGATCATTACATCTGGGGAAAGGTAAGCAGGATCTCTCCTGAGGCCCCTGTCCCTGTTGTAGATGTCACGTCCGAGTCCTTCATGCTTGGCGGGGCAGCAAATGTATTAAATAACATATTATCCCTTGGGGGTCATGCAGATATATGCGGGGTAGTAGGACACGATGAGCCCGGGAGGATGATCATCCATGAGTTGAGGGGAAAAGGGATAGCGACAGAAGGGGTTACAGTAGAAGACAAACGGCCGACAACAAAGAAGACCAGGATAATTGCAAACAGTCAGCAAGTCGTTAGATTTGACACAGAGAAGAGGGAGAAGTTATCAAAAGACACCCAGACAACCATGATCAATTATATCAGGGAGAGGATGGATCAATACAAGACTGTAATAATATCAGACTATGCAAAGGGTGTAATTACCCAGGAGCTCATCAAGGAGCTGTCAAATATGTCAGGCTTGAGGGCTGTAAAGATAGTTGCAGACCCCAAACCAAAGCATTTTAAATACTACAGGGATGTCAATGTCATTACCCCTAACAGCCACGAGGCATCCCTTGCATCAGGCATAGAGATAGAGGATGATGATACGCTCCACCGTGCAGGAATGAGGCTGCTTGAGGTGCTAAATAATGAGGCTGTTTTAATAACAAGGGGAGAGCACGGAATGAGCCTCTTCGAGAGGGATGGAAATATTTCACACATCCAGACAACGGCAAAGGAGGTATTTGATGTCACTGGGGCCGGAGATACGGTAGTCGGGACCTTTGCCTTGTGCATAGCTGCCGGGGCCTCTATGGTTGAGGCCGCGATAATTGCAAACCATGCAGCAGGCATAGTAGTAGGTACTATTGGCGCGACGCCCGTTGATAGGTCAAGTCTCGAGAGGGGACTTAAAGGGTTGGAGAGGCAATAAACATGGGTGTTACCCTGGTCATACCGGCAAGATATGGATCAAAGAGGTTCCCGGGAAAACCATTGGTCCTTATCGGCGGAAGGCCGTTAATACAGCATGTGTATGAGCTTGCTTTAAAAGCGAGATTCGTAAAAGAAGTTATTGTGGCTACTGACGACCGGAGGATCCTTGATAAGGTCAAGTCTTTTGGGGGTAATGCCTTGATGACTTCAGATAAAAGCCGTACAGGAGGAGACAGGCTTGCAGAGGTGGCAGGGAGGATAGACTCGGAGATCTATGTAAATCTTCAGGGAGATGAGGTCCCCTCTGATCCGGCCTTTATAGACGGATTGATAGAGGTCTTTCAAAGAGAGCCTGGACTTGAGATGGCCACACTGAAGAGGGAAATGAACTCTATGTCGGATGTAACCGATCCGAACCTTGTAAAGGTAGTAACCGACATAGACGGATTTGCCCTGTACTTCTCAAGGTCACCCATCCCCTGCATACGGGATTTATCAGACCATAAAAGGATATTGTCAAAGACATATTATCAACATCTTGGTATATACATATACAGGAAGGGTCCTCTCATTGAGTTCTCAAAGATGCCTACAGGCCTCCTCGAGGACAGCGAAAAATTGGAACAGCTCCGCTTTATTGAGATGGGACATAGAATTAAGGTCTATGAAACAGAGTGCGATTCCTGCCGGGTCGATACACCGGATGATCTGGAGGAGGCAGCAAAGAGACTGGGGGTAAAATGACAAAATATATATTTGTCACAGGGGGCGTTGTATCATCTCTGGGCAAAGGTCTCTCCTCAGCCGCTATAGGAGGGCTCCTTGAGAGCAGGGGATTAAAGGTAACCTTTCTCAAGCTTGACCCTTATATAAATGTCGACCCGGGCACCATGAATCCCTATCAGCATGGCGAGGTCTTTGTTACGGATGACGGGGCCGAAACAGACCTTGATCTCGGACATTATGAGAGGTATACATCAGTAACATTGTCCAAGGAGAATAATCATACCTCAGGAAGGATCTACTATGATGTGATTACCAAGGAGAGGAGGGGCGACTATCTGGGCGGGACTGTCCAGGTGGTGCCGCACATTACAGATGAGATAAAAAGATGTATCAGGGCTGTGGCGAAAAAGGATGTAGACGTAGTGATAACAGAGATCGGCGGCACAATCGGAGATATAGAAAGTCTCCCCTTCCTGGAGGCGATAAGGCAGTTTCCCTTTGACGTTGGAAGGGAGAACGTAATCTACATACACCTTACACTGGTGCCATATATAAATGCGGCCGAAGAGCTCAAGACGAAACCGACACAGCATAGTGTCAATAAGCTGAGGGAGATAGGCATACAACCCCATATCCTCCTTTGCCGGACCGACCGTTTCCTCTCTGCGGAGATAAAAAAGAAGATAGCATTATTCTGCTCTGTTGAGCCATCAGAGGTGATTACAGCTAAGGACGTGGAGTCTGTTTATGAGGTGCCGATAATATTCCACAAGGAAGGGCTTGATGACATTATTGTATCCCTATTGGGTCTTAAGACAATAAAACCGGACCTTCGTGAATGGGAGAGGATTGTAAAGAGGGTAAAGAACCCGAAGCATACCGTAAAGATAGCCCTTGTAGGAAAGTATGTTGCCCTTAAAGAATCATACAAGAGCCTGTCTGAGGCGCTTACACACGGCGGGATAGCCTATGAGACAGGGGTTGAAATCAAATGGATAGACGCAGAAGATGCTGAAAGATTCGGACCTGAGGGATATTGTAAAGATACAGATGGCATCTTAATACCTGGTGGTTTCGGAAATAGGGGGATAGAAGGAAAGATAGCATCGATTAAATATGCAAGGGAGAATCAGATCCCCTTTCTGGGGATATGCCTGGGGATGCAATGCAGCGTGGTCGAATTCGCAAGGAATGTAGCCGGACTGGAGGGGGCCAATAGCTCAGAATTTGATCCTGACTCACCACATCCCGTAATTGACCTGCTCCCTGATCAGAGGTCTGTTGACAAAAAAGGCGGGACAATGCGATTGGGCGCATATCCATGCGTCATCGAAAAGGATACCCTTGCCTCAAGGATCTATCAGTCTGAAAGTATATCCGAAAGACACAGGCACAGATATGAGTTTAACAACAAATACAGGGTTATGCTTACAAAGGCTGGCCTGACAGTAAGCGGGGCATCTCCTGATGGAAGGCTTGTTGAGATCATAGAACTCCCTGACCATCCCTGGTTTATTGCAACACAGTTCCATCCCGAATTTAAGTCAAGACCACTGGGCCCTCACCCTCTTTTCAGGGAGTTTATAAATGCATCCCTTTGCAACAAGAAAAAGAGATCCTCTAAATCCAAAAAGAGAGAGGCGGAAGAGGGGAGCCTCCTGTGAGGGAAATTTCCGTATGCGGCCTGAAGGCAGGCGGCGTAAATCCTCCCATACTTATTGCCGGTCCCTGTGTTATTGAAGATGTTGACAGGCTTATCAGTATAGCCGGTGAGATTAAGGAAATCTCAAGCTCCGTCGGGATTCCTTTTATCTTCAAGGCATCTTATGATAAGGCCAACAGATCATCTATCAGCTCCTTCCGGGGACCCGGGATAAAGGAGGGACTTAAAGCCCTTGAAGGGGTAAAGCATAAGCTCGGTGTCCCCATACTCTCAGATGTACATAGTCTGGAGGAGGTAAGTCTATCCTCAGGTATCCTCGATGTCATACAGATACCGGCGCTCCTATGCAGGCAGACAGACCTCATACTGGCTGCTGCCAGGACAGGCAAGACTGTAAATATAAAAAAGGGGCAGTTCCTCTCCCCCTGGGAGATGAAAAATATTATTGAAAAGATAGAATCAACAGGGAATAAGTCAATATTATTAACCGAGAGGGGAACAAGTTTCGGATACAATAACCTTGTTGTAGATATGAGGGGGATCCCGATAATGAAGACCACCGGTTATCCGGTAATCTTTGACGCTACGCATTCCGTCCAGCTGCCGGGTGCGGCAGGGTCGTCATCTTCCGGTCAGCCTGAGTTTGTTTCTGTGCTTGCCAGGGCAGCTGTGGCCGCAGGGTGTGACGGGCTCTTCCTGGAGGTACACCCGTCACCGAAGGATGCCTTATGCGATGGACCAAACATGATAGATCTTGCATACCTTAAGGGGCTTCTTTCTCAGGTGATGCGGATTTACAGGGCATTGAAGGATGATGGATGATAATCGATAGCGCAAAGAGGGTATTAAAGATAGAGTCTGAGGCCGTCGCTGCGCTGATAGACCGGATCGATGGAAACTTCGTCAGGGTAGTTGAGGAGCTTATTGCCTGTCAGGGTAGGGTGGTTGTTACCGGGATGGGGAAATCCGGATTAATAGGTAAAAAGATAGCGGCAACCCTTGCCTCTACCGGTAAACCGGCCTTCTTCCTCCATCCTGCCGAGGGGATTCATGGCGACCTCGGAATGGTCTGCCGCGGGGATCTTGTAATTGCAATATCAAATAGCGGCGAGACACAGGAGATTATAAGGATCCTCCCGGTATTGAAGAGATTGAATATTATCTTGATCTCTCTCGTAGGAAACCATAGGTCTACCCTGGCCAGGAATAGTGACCTCTTTATAGATATAAGCGTGAAAGAGGAGGCCTGCAATATGGGTCTGATACCTACTGCAAGCACCACTGCGGCGCTTGCCATGGGCGATGCGCTTGCTATTGCCCTACTTGAGAAAAAGGGTTTTAAGGAAGAGGATTTTGCGTCATTTCATCCGGGTGGAAGCTTAGGAAAAAGACTCCTGATGAAAGTAGAGGATGTGATGCACAAAGGGGATAAGATCCCTGTCGTATCAGAAGATACGCTCATGAAGGATGCAATATATGAGATCTCCTCAAAGAAACTTGGTGTGACAATTGTGAAGGATAAAGATGACAGGGTACTGGGGATTATTACCGACGGCGACCTCAGGAGGCTGCTTGTAAAGGAGGTAGATATCCTCCATAAAAGGGCAGGGGACGTTATGACAAGGGACCCTAAGGCTATTGACAGGGATTCTTTGGCTGCAAAGGCGGTAGGCGTTATGGAGAGCCACAAGATAACGTCTCTTGTAGTTACAGATAAGAAAGGAAAGATCGAAGGTATTATCCACCTTCACGACCTTCTTGAACTGGGAGTTATATGAAAAGATCTCTTAATGCGGGCTCAAAGAAAAAAATATTCAGAAACAGGACGCTTCTTGAGAAGGCAAGGAAGATAAGGTTCCTCCTGCTGGATGTAGATGGGGTCATGACTGATGGTAAGATCTACTACGACAGCGAAGGGAGGGAGGTCAAGGCTTTCAATATCTATGATGGCCACGGGATATACCTCATTCAGAAGGCCGGAGTCAAGGTTGGGATCATAACCGGAAGAGGATCTAAGATTGTTGAGGTAAGGGCAAAGGAACTTAAGATAGATGAGGTGCATCAGAAGGTCATTGAAAAGGATAAGGTATATGATGATATCAGAAAAAGATATGGACTCAAAGAAGAGGAGGTAGCATTCATAGGGGATGACCTGATAGATTTAGCCGTACTGGAAAGGGTTGGTCTCTCGGCTGCGCCTGCCAACTCGGTCGATGATGTCAAGGATATTGTTGACCTGGTTACGGAGAAAGAGGGTGGAAGCGGGGCTGTGAGAGAGGTAATTGACCTTCTCCTCTTTGCAAAAAAATAATGATAGCAAAATACACCATAAGCGTTGTCGGTATCGGCTTATTCCGGCCAGCGAACAACGTGAGCGAGAGGGGGAGTGGTATTTACCCAGCGAGCAAAGCGAGCGTTGA
This sequence comes from Nitrospirota bacterium, assembly GCA_016234185.1. Taxonomy (GTDB): domain Bacteria; phylum Nitrospirota; class Nitrospiria; order JACRHA01; family JACRHA01; genus JACRHA01. The sequence goes on along the minus strand of JACRHA010000131.1, from coordinate 15,756 downwards.
GGGGGAGGCGACGATCATCTGTGGGGGCCCGTGCGGTGCAGTTGCTCCTCCGATGCCCCCACACCCCGCGCTTGCACCGGCAAAGCCGGATGCTCGCTTCGGCTTTGCCGGTGGAGGGGGCGACGCTAGCCCCTTAAAATAGGGCAGATGAGATTTAAGAAGAGGTTCATCGATGGGATCGTCCTTACAGGATTAAAGACACTTTTAATAGCTGGAGCTATAGTCCCATATAAAATGGGGGTAGTCATCGGTGGTCTATTGGGGAGGCTTGCATGTTATCTCCTGATAAGACACAAAAAGAAGACCATTGAAAACCTTAGATTTGCCTTTAAAGGGGAGATGGATGAGGAAGAGATAGGGAGGACTGCAAATGCCTGCTTTGAAAACCTGGGCAAATCTCTTTTTGAGCTCTTGTGTATAAGATGGAGGGGGCTTAAGAATATCCAGAAGTCTATAACAGTAGAAGGGGAGGGGTATTTAAAAGAGGCCCTTAATTTAGGTAAGGGCCTTATACTCATAACTGCCCATATCGGAAACTGGGAACTACTCGGCATGCTTCTGGCTCAAATGGGTTACAAGCTGAGTGTAATTGCGGCGCCGGCGAAAAATATTCGATTGGGGGAGATGACAAATGCCTATCGTTCCAGGTTCAACATCGAGACCATCATACGGGGTGAGCGCTTATCAGCCAGAAAGATCATCAAATCCTTCCGGGACAACGGGATGCTCGGTGTTCTCCTTGATCAGGACATCGAAAGCGATGGTATCTATGTGGATTTCTTTGGTAAAAAGGCATATACCCCAACCGGGATTACGTCCCTTGCCCTCAGGTTTAATATTCCTGTACTTATGATCTTTATGCTCAGGGAAGAAGGATACAGACACAGGATTATTATAAATAAACCGGAGGGATTGAGGAGGAGCGGAGATACGAAATCTGATATACTTCATAACACAGCAATATTTACCGGCATTATAGAGTCTTTTATAAGGAAGTATCCGGGGCAGTGGGTCTGGATGCACGACCGATGGCGCAGGGGCTTGATGACTGCAAAGGATATATGAATATACCGAACATTCTGACATCTATCAGGATAATACTTATTCCTATCTTCGTATTCCTCTATACCACTCCATCAAAGTGGAGGACGTTAGTTGCGGCATCCATCTTTCTTATCGCCTCTATCACTGACCTGCTTGACGGATATGTAGCCCGCAGGATGGGTCAGATTACAAGGCTTGGTAAACTTCTCGATCCTGTCGCTGATAAGCTTTTGGTCTCCTCTGCCCTTATACTCCTGGTTGGTTTTCAAAGAGTTCATGCATGGATAGCACTACTGATAATCGGAAGGGAGATTGCAGTGACGGGTCTTAGGGCCGTAGCAGCCTCAGAGGGGATTATCATCTCCTCTGATAAAGGCGGAAAGGCAAAGATGGCCATACAGATCTTTGCTATTATCCTGCTTATTATCGATGCAGATCTGGATTTTGTTGACCTGCATTTATGGGGAGAATTGCTGCTTATCCTCTCCATGGCGCTCTCCTTTATATCTGGCGGCCAATATTTCATGCGATTTTGGAGGGAATTAGATTCCAAGAACAGATGATTGTTAACGTAAACATGGAGATAAAATGCCTTATATAAAACTTATTACCTTGATCTTGTCATATCTTATAGGTTCGATCCCTTTTGGACTGATATTTTCAAAATTACTAGACAATATCGATCCAAGATCCGCTGGAAGCGGGAATATCGGATTCACAAATATCCTGCGGGTAGCAGGGAAGCCGACTGCAATCCTTACGCTCCTGTGTGACGCCTTAAAAGGGAGCATCCCTGTCCTCTTTGGTTACTATGCACTGAATAATCCTGGAATAGCGCTTGGCGCAGGTTTTCTAGCTATCCTGGGCCACATCTTTCCCATTACCCTCAAATTTAAAGGGGGAAAGGGCGTTGCCACAAGCTTTGGAGTCCTCCTCGCTGCCTTTCCTCTTCCAGGGGTTGTTGCTCTATCTATATGGCTGACGGCTATGCTCGTCTGGAGATATTCATCCCTTGGAGCGTTAATATCCTTCGGCGCCCTGCCTCTCATCATGGCTTTCGTACAGAGGGAGTTCCAGGCTGTGTTATTCTCCTTCCTCCTACTCCCGTTAATCTATTATCGACACGGTGAAAATATAGCCAGATTATTTGGCGGCACCGAGAGAAAGATAGGGGAGAGATGAAAGCTATAAAAACCCTCATAATAACCCTCACCATTCTATGTGCCTCGCAACTCCTAGGTCCTCTATTCGCCCAACAGCAGTTGGATGAAGAATCACTCCCAATTCCGTCTTCAATAGAAAAGGAATGGCAAAACCGCCTTGGCTATCTACAAGATGGTGACAGGGTTAAGGCTGCTGCTGCAATCGAAAAGATAAAAAAGATAAAGCTTGAGCTGGGCGTAGACAACTTAGATCTGGTATCTATGGCATTGTTGATTGAGGCAGAGGAGGGTATGGCAAAGGGGAATGTTGATTCCGCCATTGAGAATGCTTATGCTGCAAGGGAGATATCACCTGACTATTCCGCCCCTTATTATCATATCGCAAAGTTTTTATTCTTAAGGGATAAGTCGATAATAGCTGCCCTAAGCAGCTACATAGACGGTATTATTGTCTCCTGTAGAGATTTCTGGAATATATTTTATTTAGCAGGCACCCTTGTAATTGTCCTTCTCCTGTCCCTGATCTCATCCTTCGTAATATTTTTTATATATTTACTGATAAGATATATACCTCTTATAGAACATAATCTCAACGAATGGGCAGGCATAGCATTAAAGAGATACTCAATAATAATGATCATTATTGCAATCTCCTCGCTTCCTCTCCTGTTGGGAAGAGGCATTATCTGGCCCATAATCTTCTGGTTAATGCTGGTCTGGATATATATGGGAAAAAGAGAAAAGGCAATTGGCATTTTCTTTTTCCTTGTCGCAGGATCAGCAACCTTACTACTTCCGCTTTCAGGATCCTTTTTTTCTTCAGGCGGATCCAGGGGACTTGAGGCAATGAATAAGATATTCCGGGGAGAGTGGATATCTCCATCAGGCAGATATGGGGATATTGCCAATGAGGAGAAAGAAGATTGGAAGGGATATTTTTCTGCGGCAATATCCATGAAGATGCAAGGGCGTCTTGACGATGCCCTCCGCTATTACGAGGAGGCCCTAACCAAAAATCCAGGCTCTCCAAAGATATTAAATAACATAGGAAACATCTATTTTTATAAAAAAGATTACGAAAAGGCCATTTATTTTTATAAGTCCGCAATAGAAAAGGACAAACGGCTTGTCTCCTCCCATTACAATATGAGTCAGGCACTAAGGGAGATGCTCTCCTTTGATGAGGGAAATAGGAAATTTGAAGAGGCAAGGGGATTAAATAAAGAACTTGCTGATCTTTATGCAAAAAAGTCGACATTAAGCTATCAACATCTTGTTATAGATGAAAACTTTTCAATCCTTGACCTTTTTGAAAAGGCAATTTCCTTTAAAGGGCTAAATGAAGACCATGTCCTGTTGAATATCTCCCTTTTTGTAAATGGGATCCATCAACCATTTTTTCAGGCATCCCTGGTTATCCTGATCATCTTAATAGTCCTATTTTCGTCCCATCTCCGCAAGAAGGGGAACCTCTCTACCTGCTGCCCAGTATGCGGCAGGGCTGTATGCAGGAAGTGTCACAGATATATCTATGATATCAAGGTCTGTAATAACTGCCTCTCTATGCTGAAGAAAAGACAGGAAGATAAAAAGACCATAAAGGGGATTAAAGATATAAAAGAACTCTCCACCAGGTCTAAGCGGAAGGAGAGAAGGGCAAATATCCTTGCCGGGCTAATACCGGGCACAGGACATCTTCATACGGACCGTTTTGTTAAGGGATTTATTATAAATCTTATATTTATTGCGCTGATCTGGGCCTGGTTTGTAGGACGTGCCTTCTCTAAGGGTTCATTATCTTCGTCCCTGATACCGGAATACTTCAGGAATATCTTTTATCTATCGCTCCTTTTATTAATACTTGGATATTCAGTATTAGACATATATAGATCAAGGGAATACACCTAGAGATAATACTTATTTATTGTTTGGATATTCCATATGGCACTGGAAGGGACATTAAAGGAATTCGGGCTTGCCGATATATTTCAGCTGATATTCCATCAAAGGAAGACAGGCACACTTACGATAAAATGGGAGAAGAAGAAGGCCTCTGTCTTGTTTGATAATGGAATGATAGTTTCTGCAGAATCCTCGGAAAGGTTAGGACCCGATCGCATAGGGGAGATCCTTCTCAGGGCAGAGAAGATAACAAAAGAGGGTCTGAGGGAGGCGCTAAGCAGACAGAAGGATACCGGGGAAAAATTGGGTCTGATACTTGAAGAGATGGCGTTAATAACAAGAGGAGACCTTCAGGGGGCGCTCAGGCTCCAGGTTAGAGAGACGATCTTCCAACTCTTCCGTATAAAGGATGGGGAATATACCTTTGAGCAGTCAGATGTTGAATATGACAAGGATTATCTCTCTCAGATATCAACTGAATTTATACTGATGGAGGGGATAAGGAGGATTGATGAATGGCCATTTGTTGAGAAGATGATATCCAGCCTTAACATCATCTTCAAGACGAATCCGGATAAAAAGCTGGATATACAGGCACAAAAGGATGTGAAAAAGTCCCAGCCAAAGGAGGAGGACGAATTTGGCATGACAGAAAGTGAGGGAGGACTAAGCCAGGGAGAGATTAATATATACAACCTGATAGATGGCAATAGGGATGTAAGTGCGATTGTTGCAATTAGCCAGATGGGTGATTTCGATGCGTGCAAGGCGCTTTCAAACCTCCTTATGGGAGGATATATAAAAAGGTCAGAGGTCACAGAAGAGGATCTCGAGAGGAGGAGGCCATCTCCGATTATTGCCGGCATCAAAGAGATCCGCTCTAGATATGGGGGACTGACAGATATGCTGGTCCTTTTTTCAGGGATAATTATCCTGGGTATTACATTACTGACAATGAGCTTTGAAACAATCAATTCTAATCTCTTTAATGGACTTATATACCCTCATATAACAATAAACAGAATCGAGAGGATAAGGCAGGCGGCCAATATATATCGTCTAAATAGGAGAGATCTGCCGGGCAAGATTAGGGATCTGGTAGAGGCAGGATATATCAAACATAAGGAGATCATAGATGCCTGGGGCGAAGAAATAATCATTAAAAGGGACAGTGAAGGCATGATAATTAAAAGCAAAGGCCGCGACAGGAAGGAGGGAACCGAGGACGATCTGGATTAGTTGACATAATATATCTTATACGAAGTTAGAAAAATATCTAAATCAGATCTCTCTTGGAGGAAGTTAACACTTTATACTTTAAGTAATGAGCTTCTTGCAAAAGCCCAAGAATGTCATTCCCGAAGGGTTTTATCGGGAATCCAGTTCTTGTAAATTCAACAACTTATAGATTCCCGCTGGAGTTTACCCCGCACTACGATGCGGGGCCGGAATGACGCATTGGCGTCATAATATTTAGCTTTACAAGAGGCTCTGATATCATACAATTTCTTTTTTATGTTTTCAATAAGTTAGTTATGATAAACTAATATAGTACATTAGATATAATGTATATCTATTTGAAATGACGTTTTATTTATGATTTCAAATCTATTAAAAAGACTCAAAAATGAGCTATACATCGATCTCTACGGCGCTAAGCTGATATTATTTGAGATTGCTGAAAAGACCTCGGCTAAGGTGGGATCAATAAAGAGATCTATTCGGGCCTCCGAGCTCGACTCAAAGATCGACAAGGAATATGAGGCGCTCGGGTTAAAGATATGGAATCTGCTAAATGAAGGTAAGGTTCCCCTTGAAGGGACGACTGGGGTATTGGACAGCGTTAACAGGTTGCGTAGCCTGAAGCAGGCCCTCTTGATGTTCGAAGAAGAGATGGCCTATTTCAGTGATGGAATGCTTATCAGTAAGGTCCTCGAGCTGAAGGATGGATTAAAGAACGGCTCTGCAGCCTTGGAGACAATTACTATATCGAAGGATTCCCCTCTAGTCCAAGTAAAGGTCAGCGACTTAAAACTACCGCCGGGTCTGCTAATTATCTTAATTAAGCGGTCAGGTCAGGTATTAATCCCTAATGGATCAACGGAATTAATCGGGGGCGATTCGCTAATGATGATGGGATACAAGTCGCGCATAGATGAAACAATAAAACTACTTAGCAAGGTTTGATGTCGCCGGTTCAACAATGAAATTGTTAACTTTATGCTGAAAAAGAGATATTTACTGGCCATATTCCTATCGGTCTCAACCCTCATTATTGCCGCAATTTTTATATACGACGGGCGCGGGAAGGAGCGGCACTACAAGACTGCAAGGGTTGAGAGGGGTAGCATATCCTCTGCCATATCAGCAACCGGAAGGATAAATCCATCGGTTACGGTCCAGGTCGGGACCCAGGTATCCGGAATTATAAAGAACCTTCGTGCCGATTTTAATTCAGTTGTAAAGAAAGGTGAGGTTATTGCAGAACTAGACCCTGCCATATTTATCGCCCAGCTTGATCAGATAAAGGCAAGGCTTGCAAGTGCCATTGCAAATGCGGAGCGGGCAAAAGTATCACTTGCAAATACCAGAAAGGAGATGGCCAGGGCCAATGAACTCTTTTCAAAGAACCTTATATCTCAGAGCGAAAAGGATACTGCCCAGACAAACTTTGATTTAGAGCTAACAGCACTTAATGCCGCTCAAGCCAACATTAAGGAGGAGGAGGCTGCTGAAAGGCTTGCCAGGCTAAACCTGGACAATATCGTTATCACTTCCCCAATAGACGGGATAGTCATATCGAGGAATGTGGAGATAGGCCAGACCGTTGCCGCATCGCTACAGGCCCCTACCCTTTTCACCATAGCCAACGATCTCAGCGAGATGGTGATAGACACAAATGTTGATGAGGCCGATATAGGCAGGATAGAGGTCGGACAACCTGCCTCTTTGACAGTCGATACTTACCCACAAGACCCCTTTAAGGGAATGGTTTCAAAGATATATAATCAGCCCAGCATATCTCAGAATGTAGTAACCTATAATGTAGTAATAAATGTTAAGAACCCCGGATTAAAGTTAAGGCCTGGGATGACAGCCAATGTAACTATCATAATAGGACAAAGAGATAACGTGCTTAAGATACCTAATGCAGCGCTCCGGTTCAGACCTCCTGATTTAAAGGAGAGGCTAGAAGGCCCTTCCTTCCAGCCTCTCTCCACCATCTGGGTCTTTGAAAAAGATATCCTAAGCCCGGCCAGGGTTAAGCTCGGCATATCTGATGGCCAGTATAGTGAGGTAATATCAGGGGATATCAAAGAAGGACAGGAGATTGCCATCGAGATTAATAAGTCCTCGGTATCCTCAAAGCGTCCGGCAGCATTCAGGTTCTATTAAAAAATATGACTTCTGAGCTAATCAGGATGGAGGAATTACGAAAGGTTTACAAGATGGGGTCAGTGGATATTTATGCCCTCAGAGGTATATCGCTCGATATCAACCATAAGGAGTTTGTCTCGATAATGGGACCTTCCGGATCAGGCAAATCGACCTTAATGAATATAATCGGATGTATGGACAGGCCGACAGACGGAAGGTATCTCCTTGAAGGGGTGGACATAAGAAGCCTTGGAAAAGACGAGTTGGCACATATCAGGAATAAGAGGATCGGTTTTATCTTCCAGGGGTTTAATCTCCTCCCAAGACACACTGCCATGGAAAATGTCGAGCTGCCCTTATTATATAATGGCATCGCAGGGAAGCAACGGAGAGAGAGGGCGATGGAGGCATTATCGAAGGTCGGGCTGGCAGGCCGGGCAGGCCATTTTTCAACACAACTCTCAGGTGGTGAACAGCAGAGGGTCGCAATAGCCAGGGCACTGGTAAAGAATCCTCCACTGATACTTGCAGATGAACCAACCGGAAACCTGGATTCAAGGACAAGTACTGAGGTGATGGAGATCCTCCAGACCCTTAATGAGAAAAATGGGATAACGATCATACTTATCACCCATGAAAAGGATATAGCCCTTTTTTCAAAGAGGATAATTAAACTAAGAGATGGAGAGGTAGAATCGGATTCAATTATTGAGGAACCTATAAGGGCAGTGGAATTCACTGGAGAGAAGAGGTGAGGGGTTTAAACCAGATATATATGGTAGTAAAGATAGCGCTCCGGGCATTGGGGAGAAATAAGATGCGCTCTGCACTTACAATGCTCGGTGTGGTGATAGGGGTCGGGGCCGTCATTGCAATGGTGGCTGTGGGCCAGGGGGCATCAAAGGCCGTACAAGCACAGATCGCCAGCATGGGATCGAACGTATTGATGGTTCATTCCGGATCCTCCTTTCATGGAGGTGTAAGGGGCGGTGCCGGGAGTGTGACAACCCTCACAGGAGATGATGCAAGGGCAATAGAAAAGGAATGCTCTGCTGTAGATCTTGTAGCCCCAACCCTAAGGACCGCTACACAGGTGATAAGCAGCAACCAGAACTGGTCAACCATGATAATTGGGACCACTCCATCCTATCAATTTATCAGATCATGGCCTGTTGAATCAGAATCAGGAAGCTTCTTCAAGCAGTCTGACCAGGACGGGGCATCCAAGGTTGCTGTACTCGGAAAGACTGTCTCGGATAACCTCTTCGGTTCGCAGGATCCGATTAATCAGACAGTAAGGATCTGGAAGATCCCATTCCGTGTAATAGGGGTCCTTTCCGGTAAGGGGCAGTCGGCACAGGGACAGGATCAGGATGATATAGTTATAGTGCCCCTCTCCACAATGCAAAAGCGGATACTCGGCGTCACCAATATAGGCTCCATCTTTGTCTCTGCAAGAACCCCTGAAGATACGTTTGTTGCCCAGCAGCAGATAACCGACCTCTTAAGGCAAAGACACCATATCCAGCCCGGGCAGGATGACGACTTCTCGATCAGGAATTTCACAGACGTGGCAGCAACGGCTGATGCAACCACAAGGATACTTACCATCCTCCTTGGAAGTATTGCATCAGTGTCGCTAGTCGTTGGCGGTATAGGGATAATGAATATCATGCTTGTATCGGTTACAGAAAGGACGCGTGAGATCGGGATAAGGATGGCAGAAGGGGCAAGGGAGCGTGATATCCTCATCCAGTTCCTGGTTGAATCTGCTGTTATATCTATCCTGGGAGGACTGATAGGTATATTGCTTGGTACCGGAATATCATACCTGATCTCAAGCTTTGCCGAGTGGCCGACACTCATTTCCAAAGGATCAATAATCCTCGCCTTCCTCTTCTCAGGCTCTGTGGGGCTCTTTTTTGGTTTTTATCCTGCCTTCAGGGCCTCCAGACTGGAACCTGCAGAGGCGCTGAGGTATGAGTAGATTAAGAATGTAATGGGCCCCTGCTTAAAGCAGGGCTAAAGCGTCGCAGTGCTGCCTGATTAATTAACACAACCACACAGGCAGGAAGGTCGTTCTCTCTGCTTTTCCAAAATAATCCTTTGTAAGCACGGCACCTTCGTCAGATTCGTAATCCTTCTGAAAGTATCTTATCCCCAACGGCACCCTTGATGATTTGAAGGCTGTATATTTAACTTCTACAGGCCTTATTTTTTCCCCTTTTACCAGCACAAAATCCACCTCGTTTTTCGCAAGCGTTCTCCAGAAATGTATTTCTTCAAGAGGCGCAAGGTTTTTTATCAAATTACAACAAACGCAATTTTCTACCAATGCGCCTATATCAGACCTTTCATCAGGATTGTTGAAATTTCTGATAACAATATTCCTTAATCCTGTATCAACAAAATAGACCTTTGACATCTTGCTAATCTCTTTCCTCGGATTGCTGGAAAAAGGGGTTACTGTCTTTATGATAAAAGTGTTTTCAAGAAGGAACAAATATCTCTCAAGAGTTTCCCTGGCGAGTTTAACAGCGCCGCAGAGCTCAGTAAAGTTTACAAGGCTTCCAGTCTGCAATGCCAACGCCTTGAGGAGATTGTTAAAAGCCGTTACATTATCAATCCGCATTATGTCCTTAATATCCTTTTTCACATATGAAGTGTATATATCCATAAGGTATGCCACTTTCTTGTCATGTCCTGCTTCAATAACAATGCGTGGATAGCCTCCGAATATCAGATATTCGTTAAAGTATCTTGCCATATCATCAATAAAAAAACGGGCAGGGATGTTGGCCGCCTCTGCCTTTTGTGTAATATGCCGTATATCACTTTTTAAAAGCGCATCGCATAATTGTTTTTCTTTTTTAAAAACAAGAAACTCGTAAAAGTCCAATGGATATATCTCGAAAACAACCTTTCTTCCGGCCAGGGAATCTTTAAACTTCTGTCTGATCTCAAGGGTTGATGAACCTGATACTACGAGTTTAAGGTTCTTATGGTGGTCAGCGATCAGTTTTAGGAAATTGGCAGGATTGTCCATATACTGTATTTCGTCCACAAATATATAAAGCCTGCCCTTTATATCACTGCCGAGGGCGCTGAGATAACTGATGAATCCCTTCACTCCGGAGTTGAAGATATCAAGAACATTTAAGTCTTCCAAATCAAAGTAAAGGATACTTTTTTCAGGTGTCCCTCTATTGATAAACTCATCCATCAAAAGATAAAGAACGCTGGTTTTTCCCACCTGCCTTGCGCCGACAAGAAGGATTATTTCCGGCCCATCAATGTATTGTGTAATCTCTGATAATATTTTTCTTGGAAATAGATTTTCCGGTATGTCTATAAGTTTTGGCATTAGTTTTATAATATCATCTTAATTTTATGAGATAATTTTAAGAGAAGTAATGTGGAAAGTCAAGATTTGTGAAGAATCTCCCTCAAAATTGATGTTATCTGCCATTGCGCGCGATTTTTTCTAAAATTCACTTAATGGCGTGGAATTCACTTCGACCGCCGTCCGTCATGCTGTTGTTGTTACCCTTTGAGTATACCTAAGATTTCATATCCCATTATTTTGAAATCGTGATCAAATGTAAAAACCTTGCCGATCCCCAACCTTTTCATTGTCTCAAAAGAGGTGCAATCAGTGAAACTGAAGGAATGCTCCTTGTATTTTTTGAAAGTCTCCAAGGTGCCCGAGAATATCTCATCCGTAACCCTTATCATCCGTATCACTTTGCTCGTAAGGATACTGTCACCGCTATTAACTGCTATATCCACTCCTGCTCTTGCTTTAAGGAGCGTAAGAAGTTCGTCAATGACATAGTCAGTGGTAAAAAGCAAGGCATCCTGCCTTTTCAAATCCTCCCATACCTTCACCGCCGCCTTGAAATTATCATCCTTCTTATTGAAGAGGGCTGCCCATGCAGATGTGTCAACAAATACCTTGCTCATTTCTTTATGCCGTAAAGGTAATAATCAACCTTCTTTGAGAGCCCTTTTTCTCCATCAAAAGATCCTATAGCCTTGTTAAGCGGGTCATCTTTCCAGCGGTTGCTGTCACCCTTAGAGATCTTCAGATATTTCTCTACCGCCCTTCTTACCAGTTCGGCCATGGATATACGCTTCCTTTTGGCCTCCATGTCCATCTCCATAAGCAGGTCATCAGGGAAATGGAATTGTATCTTTTTAGTCATTGCCATGCCGATCACCTCCATCTAATTATAAGTATAATTATAATGCTAATGATTGTCAACAATTTTCCTTAAAAAGCCTGTGTCCTTTTTCTGCCCTTCTGAACTCCTATTTGTGATCCTCCCATACCGGTATTGTAGTTTATGGCACCATGATCACCTCTGGTGATAACATCATAAACCATCATGTTTGACAGCATTTATTAGTATACCTACTGACTTCCTGTGGGTAAGCCAGCGCTTTTTTCACATGAAAATACCTTGTCTACCCCCATCCCCGCCAACGCCCCCTCTTATCCCCCCTCTTTAATCAAAAAGGGGGAAGGGGGAGTTGAATGGGAGGGGATAAATGCTTCCTCTCCATCAGGGAGAGGGCTGGGGTGAGGGTAGGATACAGATCATTTCTTCAATTCCAGCCGGATTCTTTTTGCCTGCATAAAGACCGGAAGGACCTACTTAACAGGCACTATTTTTACCTGCAATCTCCTTTTTGTTTTGCCCAATTGTAATTCCTGCACTCGCCCAGTTCGCAGGTCATTTTCCAGCATAGACGGTCCCCCCGATAGGGAAATACGGGAAGTGCCCCTTTCCTCCCCATGCATGATTGCAAGACGCGACCCCATCTATTCATCTCCAGATCTTTTAAATTTAAATTGTCAGCTTGGAAAGGAGACAGTGAAGATAGCCCTTGAAAAAGGTGGCACCTACAATGACGTATTGGGGGGCAATTAAAGAATTTAAGGACACAATGGTTTTAAATTATTTGTCTTCTGCCTTCCAAATTTATTTTTGAAAAATCTCTTTTGCTATGGATTAGTGCAAGTATCGCAATCTTATCGGGAAATATTTCATAAATGAGGCGATAGGAATATATCAACAACTCTCGAATCTTAGGGTTACCTATTTCTGGAACGATTCTACCTATTTCAGAGAAGATATCTAATTTTTCGGATTTATCAACGATTTCAAGAGATACCTTTTTTGCGTAAAACTTAGAATCCTTAGCGATGTATTCGTGAATAAGTTTTAAGTCTTGTTTTGCAGGATCACTCCACGCTACCACGTTTGCATTTCTTTTTTTAAGTCTTCAATAGAAATCGTGTCGCCACGTTCTGCTGCTTCCCTGCCTTTTTTGACTTTATCAATCACATAAAGCTCATACATAATATCGTCAATATTTGCTGTGTCTGGCAATTTCGAAATCACCCTGATTGCTTCTTGCTTTAAAGTTTCCATTTATTACACCTCCCTTATCACGATGACTATAAAGACTTACTATAAACTATTTTACCATTTTTTCGGCTTTTGGGTTGCCTAAACCTCTCCTTTTAGGGGACATATTTCATATAACTCGAAACGTGTTGCACTGTCATTGCAAGACGCGACCCCATCTATTACGCTCCGGTTTCTCCATGCCCCTCATTGCAAATAGTATGTCTTGGGGAAGGTCTATCTCTATCCGTTCAGTTTTTGTTGTTGCCATTGTTTTTCAACCTCCTTTCAGTTGTTTCAAGCAAATTATAGCAGATTGAAATATATAAAGGGCATAGCATTTGGATAAAAATCTTTTTAGCTTGGTTTATCTCCCGGTGCGGGTCTCCTTCTTATTCTCCTCCCACCACTCCTGCCATTTTGCAGGGTCTTCTCCAAAGTCTTCTCCTGCTATAGCAGTTAAGACCCATGCCGAATTTGCTCGTGCATACGAATCCTTGAAAATCGGTCTTAGAATTAAATCATATCTAAGACTGGAGAAACATATCATGAGATACTCAGTTGTCATTAATCAAACCGAATATGGACATGATGTGCATTGCCCTGCGCTTCCTGGCTGCCACAGCCAAGGTAACACATTAGAAGAGGCTCATGAAAACATCAAAGATGCCATTAAAACATACCTCCACTGGAACTAACCGTATAACTATTCCAAGTCATAAAAGACTTAATCCGTATACACTTAAGGCCACCATTAAAGATGCTGGCCTTACAGATGAACAATTTAAAAATCTCCTTTAGTTTTGCAGTATCCATATACATATACATATGCCAAAAATTCTCATTTCTATAAAAACCATCATGTTTGGCAGCATTTATAGTAAACGTCTTAAATAAGTTAACATTGAATGCCTGTCATTCCGAACGAAGTGAGGAATCTTAAGATTTCTCAGTCGCTCCGCTCCTTTGAAATGACAACTTTCTTTTGTCGTTAACTATAGTTGCTAGTTCGACCGGCTTTTCTGCGGCTTTTCTGTGTGCAAGCCGGTGCTTTTTCCCACATGAAAATACCTTGCTTACCCCATCCCCACCCTAATCCTTGAAGGGGTGGGAACCTTTTACCCACACAAAAACCGTAAGAACCTCCTCATCGACCACTAATCTTACCTGCAATTGCCGTATTGTTTTGCCAAATTGTAATTTCCGCAATCACCAAGCTCGCAGGCCATTTTCCAGCATAGACGGTCCCCCGATAGGGAAATACGGGAAGTGCCCCTTTCCTCCCCACATGATTACAAGACGCGACCCCATTTATCATGCCTTTTCCGGGATATCCTTCCACAAGATTCAACCATAGTCCAACCTCATCCCCTGCCCGTATAAGATAAGGGTTAGATTTCTGATAACTCTTTCATTGCTACTTAGAAACCCGCTCACTAAGATCCAGTAGGTTTCCACTCGCTGCATCCACATCTCCAGACGCAATTGATCCTGTATCCAGACCATAAATCTCAAAAGCTGTAACTGCATAGCCACCTGTGTCAGAACTGGTGGGTAGTGTAATACCAAGATCTGAGTCTCTCCCATTGAAATTCAGTGTCTTAAAAGTATAGTTCAAATCAAGGTACCACCAGATAACCGCATTCTGGTAAGATGTCCCCTGCACCGTTACATTTTGAATGTCAAACAGAAGCGATTGATCCGATCCTTCGGATATGCAATCCGCAGGATTAGTCTTGTTAACCACATAGAAAGGGTCCTGCTTAATAATCATTCCATCATATATGATGCTAAAAGACCACTCTTCTGAGGGGGCAGTAAGAGAGCAGTCGGTTGACACATAAGAGTCCTCGTCGGCAAGAAACTTGACATTCGTGCCATCATTGAGAACTACAAAATAGTCCAGAGGGTCACCCTCAAGGCCATCATAATCATATATCTTGCTGCCAGTTAGTGACCCCGATGTATATGGGACTGTTTCCGTTCCACCAATCGTGTTGGTGTATTGTGTTCCTGTGTTGGGGCCATATGTCCATTGAAAGGTGTTTGTCCCGCTTAGAAGAGGAAGATAGTCAGCAAAGGTAATCGGGCCCACACTGAATGCAAGATTGGAGCAGCTACTGCATCGGACGGCAACACCGATAAATCTGTTGTTTAGATCGGCTTGGTCAAAACTCATATTCACTATGAGGGTATTCCCATTGTTACCGATGGCCCCTGCATATGAAGGTGCGCCGACAGCCAGCGAACCCCCGAAGCTGCCGTCGGATGCCACAGATATTGAGCTGGTATCGGTTATATAGCTGACGGAACCATCAGAGTTTCGGATCTTTATGTTTGCGGTACAATTGCCGCTATTATCACATGTTATCGAACCGAATTCGGCATAAAATGTTGTTCCTTGATGGTCCCCAAAACCGGCAAACGCCCATGTCCCTTCCAGGTCGGCGGTGGAGTAAGTCTTGTCCTGTTTTTTGAGCAGTCCGCCTATAGACCAGACATCAGAGGTAATAACGTGACTACTGATCCCCATGATCCCATTCCCCAACAGATAACCGTTCGGATCGCTGTCAATAGAATATTTTCCATCGGAATTGACAGAGTAGGTCTTTGTATTACTAAAAGTGGACAATGTCCCATTTTCGTTCACCGTGCCAGATGTGCTCCTGCTCCCGCTACCGTCAAAGCTGGATATCCCTGATAAACCCCTATATGTTCCATCTGACGACTTGTAACGATACCTGAGGGCATAGTAATCCCCTTGCAAATCTGCGCTGGTATAGGTCTTTGTTGTATCAAGTTTAACAGCTACGTCTAACCGCTGGTTGTCAGACTGGTCGGTCCGATCCCATATC
>JACRHA010000132.1 GCA_016234185.1 Nitrospirota bacterium | reverse complement strand
GAGCATAGTCGAAGGATAAAGGTTTTCTTCATGATTTAAAGTTTAGTCACAATAAGAGGCGTTGTCAATATATAAAAAACAGGATGGGAATGCGACACAATATTTTCTGTTTCAACAAATGTGTTACAAAATTAACCCATACCCTGGACCCCTTGAACCCTCTCAGTCTCCTCCACCTCATTATTAACGGCAAGGGGGTTTGGTAGGGGCGAACCTGTGTGTTCGCCCTCCTATCTACGACATATGTGGGCGAGGCATCGCCTCGCCCCTACCGGATTCAACAAGGTATTCAGACATTCTTTTGGGTTATGCCCTTACCTTCTCCTCCCATTCTAAAGGGGGATCTTTAATTGGTCATCCTTTTATATAAAATCCTTTTGAACCTATACCCTGTACCCCCTGAACCCTCGAACCCCATTTCTCCACCACCTAAAGATAAACGGCAAAGACGATATGGCTAATAGAGAGGCCGGGCCGCCGGGATCAGACGGGCCAGATGTCCCATGACCATCTATGCCAATGCTACCGCAGCCAAATCCCCTTGTTTCCGTATTCCTCTGGAGCCTTGACTTTCTTATCTTCAATGCGCTACGCTCATTCCGATCAGGAGATGATAAATATGTCCAAAACTATCGAAGCAATCTATGAAAATGGGGTGTTAAAACCTTTGAATCAGATCCCCTTGAAAGAACACCAGCGTGTCACCTTGATCTTGCAAGATATAGAACCGGCATCTTTAGACATCCTTGAACTTGCATCCCATGTTTATGAGAACTTCTCCATAAAGGATATTCAGGAGATGGAAACTATCATCTTAGATAGAAGTTGCTTCTCCAGAAACTAGGTATGCGTGTCTATCCTCCATGCCTCCTAGACACTGATATACTCTCCGAACTTCTCAAAGGGC
The DNA here is from genome assembly GCA_016234185.1 of Nitrospirota bacterium. Classification (GTDB taxonomy): domain Bacteria; phylum Nitrospirota; class Nitrospiria; order JACRHA01; family JACRHA01; genus JACRHA01. Next base: position 1,241 of record JACRHA010000132.1, on the reverse strand, counting down.
ACATTACTGTGAAAGAAAGGACTAAAGAGTATCTTTCACAGCATGGACGCATTACTTTTTCACAGATTACGCAATATGAAATCCTCAAGGGCCTTCAGTCAAAGAAGGCCCCAAGACAAATCGAGGCATTTAAGACATTCTGCCGCGCTAATATTATTCTTCCTCTCACAGATGATGCCATCATGCGCGCAGCCGAGATTTATGCTGAGCTAAGGGAAACAGGACATCTCGTTACAGACGCGGATATCTTAGTGGCTGCTATTGCCATTACCAATCAACTGACCCTAGTCACCAATAACATCGCTCATTTTAGCCGTATTAAAGGCCTTAATATCGAGAACTGGAAAAGATAAATATCCTTCCGAACTTCTTCCTCCACCTAAAGATAAACGGCAAGACAATATGGCTAATAGAGAGGCCGGGCCGCCCATATCTGGTGGGCCTGATGTCCCGCTGCCATGGATATCGATGCTGCCTCAGCCAAAACCCCCTCTTTGCTTATCCTCCTGGTAACCTGATACTTGACCAAAAAGAGTCATTTAATCCTGATCACTGATTGAGGAGGATGGAGACATTACTGCTGTCACTATTTGCTACTGCAAGATCAGGTTTGCCATCCAGATTTAGATCGCCGATAGAAACAGAGCCCGGGAAAGACCCTACAGCGAAGTTGGTGGCTGCTCCAAATGAGCCTGTGCCTGTGCCAAGGAGGATGGAGACAGTATCGCTGCCCATATTTGCCACTGCAAGATCAGGCTTTCCATCGCCATTTAGGACTTGGTTATACTACACCTTTCGGAGGTAGGAGTTTTTCTATAAGGGTTTTCAGGAATGAAAGCTCGTCTTTCTGCGTCTCAAGTGTTGTTTCCGTCTGTGTTTGTCTTTTCTGCATCTGCCATTGCATGCGAAGGACAAAGCCGAGGATTACGAGAGATATGGTAATAAAGATTCCAAGCATCCAACGGAGATCATCAAAACGATTGTTAACCTCTTCTCTTAATTGTTTTATAGCTCCTGCATTTGCCTTTATCTCTGCCCTTAGTGTATTCATCTCTGCCCTTAATTCTTTAATATCACCACGAATATTTGCCAGTCCTTCAATTATATCCCTGTCTGATATGCGAGGGGCGACTTCTACTGCAAAGACATTTGTAGGATACAAGCCTGCCCCTGCAAGCAGTAAGCAGGGGATAAAGGATGCAATATACAGGATAAAGACTTGTCCTGAGCATAGTCGAAGG
>JACRHA010000133.1 GCA_016234185.1 Nitrospirota bacterium | reverse complement strand
GGACTTAAGCAATACAGAGCTTGGAGGCATCAAGGAAGCAATACTGTTGATTGAAGGGAAGGGCGCCTACAGACATTTAAAGTTCGAGTCAGGCGTCCATCGTGTTCAAAGGGTCCCGGCTACTGAGGCAAGCGGCAGGATACACACCTCAACCGTGACAGTGGCCGTGCTTCCTGAGGCAGAGGAGATAGACATACAGATAGACCCCAAGGATCTTAAGATTGATATATTTTGTTCATCCGGTCCCGGAGGACAGAGCGTAAATACCACATACTCAGCAGTAAGGATAACACACATACCAACAGGGATTGTTGTAAGCTGTCAGGATGAGCGTTCCCAGATAAAAAACAAGGCCAAGGGCATGAGGGTGCTCAGGTCAAGGCTGCTGGATATAGAAAAAGAGAGGCAGGATGCAGAGCTGGCGCAGAACAGGAAGTCACAGGTCGGGTCGGGTGAGAGGAGCGAAAAGATAAGGACATATAATTTTCCCCAGGGGAGGGTTACTGACCACAGGATAGGCCTGACGCTCCATAAGCTTGAATTTGTATTAAACGGGGATCTGGACGAGATTATCGAAGCCCTTATAGCAGATGCAGATAGGGTCAAATCAATCTAAGACTATGATCTATGATGTCTTGCGTTAATGCTGAAAAGTATTATAGACTTCAGGATATTATAAGCGAGTCCTTCTCTCTCCTCTCCGGCTCCGGTATTGATAATCCCAGACTGGAGGCTGAGCTGATAATATCTTATTATACAAAACTTAATAGGCTGCAAATGCTCCTTGACGGGGCACATAAGATTAGTGAAAGTAAGAGGGAAGATATAATTGGATCTGTCAGAAGACGCTGTAACCGTGAACCGATCCAGTATCTCCTGGGTGAGGTCTGGTTCTATGGCTTTCAGTTTAAGGTTAAAAAAGGGGTTTTTATCCCGAGGCCTGAGTCCGAATTCCTTGTAGAAGAAGGGATAAAATTCGCCTCCGGATCGGAGGGGCATAAAAGGGAGGGTCTTAACATAGTTGACCTCTGCACCGGAAGCGGCGCTGTTGGAATAACCCTTGCTAAAGAGATCCTCTATTCCAGGATATATGCAACAGATATCTCCCCTTTAAGTATAGAGCAGACATCCTGGAATGCACGGCATCTTGGGGTATCGGATAGAATAGACCTGTTTATTGGTGACCTCTTTGAACCGCTCAAGAACAGGCTTCCCGCAGGCTCTGTCAATCTTATAGTGTCTAATCCTCCCTATATCGCAACATCGGATATAAATTCGCTCCCTCCTGAGGTGAGGGACCATGAACCCAGAGCGGCATTGGACGGCGGAAGGGATGGGCTCGATCTGATTAGACGGATAATAGAAGGGTCTGCCGAATTTTTGATTGATAATGGCTGCCTGTTGCTTGAGGTAGGCCAGGGTCAGGCCGGGATGATTAAGGATTATATAGGTAAGAACCCTGTTTTTAAATCGCTGGAGTTCAGGTATGATTATGCCGGGATAGAGAGGATCGCTATACTCCATGGATAAAATCCTTATAGCAGGAGGAAAAAGGCTCCAGGGGGAGATCGTAATTAGCGGCGCAAAGAATGCGGCCCTCCCGATCATTGCGGCATCCCTGCTTACCGGTGAAGAGGTGAGGCTTCTAAATGTCCCACGCTTAAATGATATCTCTACCATGTGCAGGCTCATGGAAAGGCTGGGGGCAAAGATCATTTCAGATGGTGAGAGATTATCGATAAAGAATAAAGAGGTGGCAAGCTTTGAGGCATCCTATGACGTAGTAAAAACGATGAGGGCCTCTGTGCTTGTACTGGGACCGCTTATTGCAAGATTCGGGGAGGCCAGGATATCACTCCCCGGAGGTTGCGCCATAGGCGCCAGGCCGATTAATCTCCACCTGATGGCCCTTGAGAAGATGGGGGCCGAGATCAGGGTCGAGCATGGGTATGTCGTTGCCAGGGCAGGAAGGCTTAAGGGGGCCAGGATCTATCTTGATTTTCCAACCGTCACAGGGACCGAGAATCTTATTATGGCCGCAACTATAGCGGACGGCACAACCTTAATAGAGAATGCCGCATGTGAACCTGAGGTCGTTGACCTTGCGAACCTCCTGACCGGGATGGGGGCCAGGATTAGGGGGGCTGGTTCAGACCTGATAGTGATCGAGGGCGTTGATAGCCTGAAAGGGACTGAATATAGGATTATGCCGGACAGGATTGAGGCAGGCACGTATATAGTGGCCTCTGCAATTACCGGGGGGGACCTCTTTTTAAGGGGGTGTCCAGCCAGGTATCTTGATGCTGTCATTATAAAGCTTCGTGAGGCAGGGGTAGATATAGCTGAGGATGGCGGCGGACTTAGGGTCAGACGGCCTAAAAAACTTAAGTCCATTGATATCAAGACTATGACCTACCCTGGCTTTCCGACGGATATGCAGGCGCAGATGATGGCCCTGATGACTGTATCGTCCGGAATCAGCATAATAACTGAGACTATATTTGAAAAAAGATTTTCCCATGTGGCAGAGCTAAGAAGGCTTGGCGCAGATATCAAGATCGAGGGTAACAGCGCTATGGTCAGTGGGGTAGAGGCATTGTCAGGCGCAAATGTAATGGCGTCAGACCTAAGGGCCAGCGCATCTTTAGTGCTGGCAGGTCTTCGAGCTGAGGGCGAAACGGTCATATCCCGTGTCTACCATCTTGACAGGGGGTACGAGAGGATGGCGGAAAAACTGACAGGTGTCGGGGCAAAGATAGACAGGGTGAGGGGCAGTCAATGAAGGATATTATAAGCATTGCAGTCCCGAAAGGAAAGCTGATGAAACCGTCTGTCAGCCTCTTAAGCAGGGCAGGCATAAAAGGGATCGGTATTAGCGGAAATTCAAGGAAGCTTATCTTCAACGACAGGAAGAACCATTACAGGCTGATGATAGTCAGGGCAATAGATGTCCCGACCTATGTTGAACATGGGGCGGCGGATATAGGGATTGCCGGAAAGGAACTGATCCTTGAACAGGACAAAGACCTCTATGAACCGCTTGACCTGGGTTTTGGCTACTGCAAGATCATAGTTGCCGGGCCAAAAGATAGCAATTATCCGTGCAGCGGCTCCCCGAAACTGAAGGTTGCAACAAAGTATCCGAATATAGCGGAAGACTACTTCAGCAGAAAAGGGATACCGGTGGAGATAATAAAACTTTACGGGTCGATCGAACTTGCGCCCCTTACCGGACTTGCAGACCGCATAGTCGACCTCTCCTCAAGCGGAAGGACCCTGGCAGAAAACAATCTTGTTATACTGGATGTAATTGCCGAATCAACAGCAAGGCTGATTGTAAACAGGGCAAGCATTAAGATAAAGTATGAGCGGATAACAGAGATTATCAGGAAATTGGAAGACCAGATAAAGGGATAAGGGATGAAGATAATCAGATCGATCCAGAAGAATTTTAAATCAGAACTTTCAAGGATCATAAACCGGCAGGACACAGGTGATAATAGTGTCGATGCGGCTGTGAGCTCTAT
>JACRHA010000129.1 GCA_016234185.1 Nitrospirota bacterium | reverse complement strand
TCTTCCCACGAGCCGGGCCCATTCGCAGAAGGCATTAAAATTTCATAAGTCTCTAACTGAACAACCAACCTCCCAAGGAGACCGCCAAAATATCCCTACCAAGAGGATATAGGACTTTCCACCCTTCACTGAAGGGTTACGGGGGTAGGTAACGCTTCACTGAAGGGTTACGAACTCCAGGTCTTTTCCGGCTTGACATCCACTTTGCTTTCCATTATATTCCACGAGATGCATACCCCCAAGATGATCGATATCTCATCTGTTATCAATAACCTCTCAAAGAGCCTCGGGTTTGAACAGAAGATGGTTGAGCTCTCGATTCAAAAGAGGTGGGGCGAGATCATGGGGGGAAAGATCGCAAATCATACCATGCCCGGACAGATCAGATATAAAAAACTCTATATTGAGGTAGACAACCCCGTCTGGATGCACCAACTCCTCTTTTTAAAGGACGAGATACTAAATCGGGTAAACCGCTCGATCGGAAGGGAGATCATCAATGAGGTCAGGTTCAAGCTGGGGACTGGGCGGGAAAATCATACAGATGATTATACCAGGCAGGATTCCACTGAGAAGGTATCAGCAACACTTAATATAGCTCCAAACTAAGTCCCTCCATGGTCTCCATCTTCACCGGCCTCTTCCTTCTCGCCCTTTTCGGCCAGGGCGACTGCACCCACAACCCTGCCTCCCTCTTCGATGTCTATAAACTTCACACCCTGGGTATTCCTTCCTATAACCCTGATGCCTGATATCTTAAGCCTCAGTATCTTGCCTTCCGCTGTCACAATCATTATCTCATCCTCATCGGAAACCTGAAGAAATGCCACGGCATTACCATTCCTCTGGTTCGTCCTGATCGATATGATCCCTTTGCCTCCCCTGCCCTGCAATCTATATTCGGAGAGATCGGTCCTTTTACCGTATCCCTTTTCAGTAACAGCAAGTATCGTGGATGGCCCATCGCCAACTATTACCATGCCTATTACCTCATTATCATCACTCAGGGTAATCCCTCTTACGCCCCTTCCAACCCTTCCGATTGGACGAACATCTTTTACCTGAAACCTTATCACGATCCCCTTCTTTGTACCCAGGAGAACCGCCTTCTCATCATCTGTAAGCTGTACACTGATAAGCCTGTCCCCCTCATCAAGGTTGATCGCAATTATCCCGCCTGTCCTCGGGTTGCTATAGGCATCAAGGCTTGTCTTTTTTATTACCCCTTTTTTTGTGGCCATCATTACATATCTGTCACCGGAGAATTCTGCAACAGGGAGGACTGCGGTAATATTCTCCCCGGCTGAGACCTGGAGGAGGTTTACGATCGCCTTACCCTTGGCTATTCTCCCTGCCTCCGGGATCTGGTAAACCTTGAGCCAGTATACCCTTCCTGAATCTGTAAAAAAGAGGAGATAGTCGTGTGTTGATGCCTCATAGAGCTGTTCGACAAAGTCCTCCTCCTTTGTGCCCATCCCTATCTTTCCCCTCCCGCCGCGTCTCTGGCTCCGGTAGATACTTACGGGGCTCCTCTTAATATAACCTGTGTGGGATATGGTAATTACCACCTTCTCTTCTGTTATCAGGTCTTCGAGTTTGATCTCTCCTGTCTCAGGAATAATCTCGGTCCTCCTCGGGTCATGGAACCTCTCCTTTACCCCCTGGAGCTCCTCCTTTATTATCTTCTTTACAAGCTGATCGTTGGCCAGGATCGATTTGAGATACTCGATCTTCTTTAACGTCTCCTGGTATTCCTCTATCAGCTTCTCCCTCTCAAGCCCTGTCAGGCGCTGGAGTTTCATATCCAAGATGGCCTGGGCCTGTATCTGTGTAAAACTGTATCTGCTTATCAGTCCTTCCCTTGCCGCATCCGGCGAGGCAGAACCCCTTATGAGGCTGATGATGTCATCCAGGTGGTCGAGCGCCTTCTTGAGGGCCTCGAGTATGTGAAGCCTCTCCTGGGCCTTTTTCAACTCGAATCTCGTCCTCCTGGTTACGATTTCCTTCCTGTGGTCTAAAAACCCATCCAGCATCTCCTTTAGATTTAAGACCCGCGGCTGGTTGTGGACAAGGGAGAGCATTATCACCCCGAAGCTGGTCTGCATCTGGGTATGTTTATAAAGCTGATTTAATATCACTAATGCGATCTCGCCCCTCTTGAGCTCAAGTACAATTCTCATCCCCTCCCGGTCAGACTCGTCCCTTAAGTCAGCGATCCCCTCTATCTTCTTGTCCCTTATCAGTTCAGCGATCTTCTCCATCAACCTCGCCTTGTTTACCTGATATGGGAGTTCATTTACTATAATGCTCTCTTTTTCGGTCCTGGGGTCTATCTCGACTATGCACCTTGCCCTTAATAACAGTATTCCTCTGCCTGTCCGGTAGGCATCCTTTATCCCCTGCTCGCCATATATAAACCCGGCAGTCGGAAAATCGGGTCCCTTTATCACCCCTGACAGCTCGTTGATGGAAAGACCCGGGCTATCTATCAGCATCAGGAGACCATCGACCACCTCGCCCAGGTTATGGGGCGGTATATTTGTGGCCATCCCTACTGCAATCCCTGACGACCCGTTTATAAGCAGGTTCGGTATCTTGCTCGGAAGGACCACAGGCTCTGTGGCCGATTCATCAAACGTTTGAACAAGGTCGACCGTATCCATGTCTATGTCGGCCAGCATCTCCTCGGCGAGCTTCGTGAGCCTTGCCTCTGTATACCTGTATGCAGCGGCCGGGTCACCGTCTATAGACCCAAAGTTCCCCTGTCCGTCTACCAGGGGATAGCGCATGTTAAAGTCCTGGGCCATCCTGACCATGGCATCGTATACTGCCGCATCTCCGTGAGGGTGGTATTTCTTTATCACCTCACCTACCACGCCGGCAGACTTGGAATAACGTCTGTTCGAGAGGAGACCTTCCCTGAACATCGCATAGAGTATGCGCCTGTGGACAGGCTTTAAGCCGTCCCTCATGTCCGGCAGGGCCCTTCCAACGATAACACTCATGGCATAGTCCAGATAGGAGGACTTCATCTGGTCTTCTAAGTTTACCTGTATCCTTTTTTCTTCTACCGGCATCTACTAACCTCTATGTAGAAGGTTGAGGCTAAGGTTAAAGAGGGTCCCTTCACGCCTCCCTTTTTCTCAACCTCAACCTTAGCCTCAACCTTGTTTAGATTATATATCAAGGTTTTTCACCTCAAGTGCATGGGTCTCAATGAACGCCCTCCTTGGCTCTACCTGATCACCCATCAGGACAGTAAACATCTTGTCTGCTGCGATCAGATCGTCGATCCTGACCTGTAGGAGCGTCCTTTTTTCAGGGTTCATGGTAGTCTCCCAAAGCTGCTCGGGGTTCATCTCGCCAAGCCCCTTATACCTCTGGATGGTAAGCCCTTCCTTTCCTGCGTCAAGCAGGAAGTCCGGTATCTCCTCCGGCCCGCTTAACTCTGCCTCACTGTCGCCTTCCTTAATAAAATATGGCGGCTGACCCAGGGACTCTATCTTCTTGAAAGTCTGAGAGAACCTCTCATACTCAGCAGAGGCAATAAGTTCCGCATTGATCAGGACTGCCTTCCCGTTGATCAGCATCCTCAAACTAAATAACCCATGCTCTTCATCCCTTTCTATTGAGCTGGAATCTATCGACGGTATCGAATCCTGAAGGATCGACCTGACCCTGGATATCCCCTCCTCATCCCTGAAGAATGCCTTATTATTAACCTGGTTCTTCAGTAAGACATTAGTTACCTCCGGAATAATAAGCCTCTTATTTACCTTTTGGTATAGCTGTTTATATTCTATGATATCCTTTAGGATCTCAATAAGCTTATCACCCGTATATCTCTTGTCCCGGTTTTTGGTGTAAAGGGTCTTCTTTTCAGAGCAGTTGCCCAGCAGAAACTCATTGTATGCCTTCTCATCCTTAATATATCTCTCAAGCCTCCCTTTTTTAATCTTAAAGAGGGGCGGCTGGGCTATCAATATATGGCCCCGTTCGATTAGGGCAGGCATCTGTCTGTAAAAAAATGTAAGGAGGAGCGTTCTTATGTGGGCCCCGTCCACATCCGCATCGGTCATGATTATGATCTTATGATAGCGAAGCTTATTTAAGTTGAAATCCTCCTGGCCTACCCCTGTCCCCAGTGCGGTAATCAGGACCCTGATCTCCTCGCTTGAGATCATCTTCTCAAACCTGGCCTTTTCAACGTTTAAGATCTTCCCCTTGAGCGGCAATATAGCCTGGTTCCTCCTGTCCCTCCCTTGTTTCGCAGACCCGCCTGCTGAATCTCCTTCGACTATAAAGACCTCGCTGTAGGCGGGATCCTTTTCACTGCAATCGGCAAGCTTACCGGGGAGGGATGCGCCGTCCATTGCATTCTTCCTCCTGATAAGCTCCTTTGCCTTTCTTGCTGCCTCCCTTGCCCTGGCGGCATTTAAGGACTTCTCTATTATCTTTTTGGGAACCTGAGGATTCTCCTCAAAGTAGACACTCAATGCCTCATTAACCAGTGCCTCAACCATACCCTTCACATCGCTGTTGCCGAGCTTTGCCTTGGTCTGTCCCTCAAACTGAGGGTTCGGCAGCTTAACACTCAGCACTGCAGTAAGTCCTTCCCTCACATCCTCTCCGGAGAGCTGCTCGTTTGGGCTTTTTATCAGATTGTTCGATGTGGCATATTGATTTGCGGTCCTTGTCAGTGCTGCCTTAAACCCGATAAGATGCGTCCCCCCCTCTCTGGTGTTAATATTATTCACAAAGGAGAGGATATTTTCGGAATAGCCTTCATTATGCTGAAGTGCTACCTCCACCATTATATCCTCACGCCTTCCCGATATATATATAGGATTATAAAAGGGGGATTTATTTTCATTTAAAAACTCGACAAAGGCGATTATCCCACCCTTGTAACAGAATGTCTCGCTCCTCTCGCTCCTCTCATCAACAAGGGATATCTCAAGCCCCTTATTCAGAAAGGTCAGCTCCCTGAATCTGTGAATAAGTATGTCAAGACTGAACTCAAGCTCCTCAAAGGTCTCATTGTCCGGCTTAAAGGTTATTTTGGTCCCGTGTTTAGATGTTTTGCCGGTAACCACCAGCGGGGCCTCCGGTTTGCCCCTCATGTATCTCTGCTGAAAAACCGAGCCGTTCTGTTTTATCTCAAGCTCAAGCCATTCAGAGAGGGCATTTACAACGGAGATTCCGACCCCATGGAGTCCGCCGGACACCTTATATGCGTCCTTGTCAAACTTTCCTCCGGAGTGGAGTACGGTCATGACAACTTCTACGGCAGACCTGTTCTGTATAGAATGAATACCGGTAGGGATACCCCTGCCGTCATCAATAACCGTGACACTGTTGTCTATGTGGATGATCACCTCGATCTTGTCGCAGTGTCCTGCCATATGCTCGTCTACGCTGTTGTCAACAACCTCATAGACAAGGTGGTGGAGCCCGTCAATCCCGGTGCTCCCTATATACATGGCAGGCCTCTTTCTTACTGCATCAAGGCCTTCCAGTACCTTTATCTTGTCTGCATCATACTGTCCATCTACCTTCTCGTCCATCTGATCCATCAGCTATATCCTCATCGGCATAACCAAACAAAGACAATTGTTTGATTCCTTCTCCCTGATCAGGCAGGGAGAGGCCTGGTCTTTGAATTCAAAGAGCACCTCATCGCCCTCGATTACAGATATGGCATCCAGAAGATATCTTGCATTAAAACCGACTGCTATTGCATCCCCTTTATACTTTGCGGGTATTGTATCCTGTGCATCCCCTACCTCAGGACTGCTTGAGGTAAATTCTATCTTTCCTTCCTCTATTGAGAGGCGAACCAGCTTGGTCTTTTCCCCCGCAAGAATGGATGCCCTCTTTAATGCACCTTCAACATCTTTTTTTGATACGATGACCTTTTTATCGGTATCCTTTGGAATTACCTGCTGATAGTTCGGATATGTTCCTTCCATGATGCGGGAGGTTAGACTACACGTGCCATTTTGAAAGACAACCTGTGTCTTTCCGATGCCTATTGAGGTAGGCTCTCCGCCATCATCCATGATCCTTCTCGCCTCTGCTATGGCCTTTTTGGGGACCACGGCGCTCCCCTCCCTCTCGACACTATTTTCAAGTCTGGTCTCTGCGATGGCCAGTCTGTGTCCATCTGTCCCTACAACCCTCAAGACAGACCCTTTGTCCTTATTTATCAGGT
>JACRHA010000127.1 GCA_016234185.1 Nitrospirota bacterium | reverse complement strand
TATTATGCCTGAGGTCTTTTTGAAGGCGCTGACGCTGGTCAGAAACCTGGGGCATAAGGTGAGAAATTTCACTACGGTAAATATGGACTTTATCCAGCATTATCGGCCGGTCACCAACGTGGTAAAGAGGCCGACAAAGGGAGCCGGCAGAGGATATAGTCTTACAGGGCATCACGAGATCATGCTCCCCCTGATTGCGGCAGGGATTATAGAGTTTCTTGGTAATGCCAGCAGGACCGGCAAAAAGAAGGCAACAAAAAACAATTAAGGAGGGTTTGAGTTCTATGGCAAGTAAGGTATCGAAGGAGTTCTGCTCCGGATGCAAAAAATATTATGAAATGAATGAGGGAGTCTGGACACCCTGTCCATTCTGCGATGGGGTGGGGCATACCCTTGCAGGAGATGACAGGGAGAAGATATTGACTAACTCTGACAATCATTATGTCCCGCTGAGGGATAGGTGGGATCTGAAAGTAAGATAAAAGGCAGGGCAGATCTTAGAAAGACCCTTGAGGAGAAGAAGGGGTTTGGTAAAAAGATAGTATTTACCAATGGATGCTTTGACATCCTTCACATCGGTCATGTCTGCTACCTTGAAGAGGCAAAAGGGCTGGGTGACATACTTGTTGTGGCTATTAATTCTGATTCGTCAGCGAGGAAGATAAAGGGAGCAGGAAGGCCTATTGTCCCCCAGGATGAAAGGGCCGGGATCCTGGCAGCCCTCGAATCAGTTGATTATGTTACCATGTTTGACGAGCTTGACCCATATGAAGTCATAAAGGAGCTCCTGCCGGATATCCTTGCGAAAGGCGGAGACTGGAGTAAGGATGCTATTATCGGCAGGGATATTGTTGAGGCAAGGGGAGGAACGGTTTGTACCATTCCGATCGTTGAAGGTATTTCAACATCAAAGATTATAGACAGGATTCTTAAAAGACAAGAAATAATTCAAGATGACCTTACGTCCCCATCGTCTAGCATGGCCTAGGACATCGCCCTTTCACGGCGGCAACAGGGGTTCAAATCCCCTTGGGGACACCATATTTTTTTCTGTTGTTACCTCTCTTGTTTCCTCAAATGGATGTTCTAAAATATAATTAGATGGCGATCAGGAAAGGTGCAAGGAGTCCCATGAAGGATGACCTTCCATTTAATATCCAGGACCTGCCCATGATAGATGACAGGGCATATCATCTTGGTTTGAGGCCGGAAGAGCTGGCAAAGAATATCATTATCGTGGGTGATCCTGAGAGGGTCCCATTTATCGCAGATGAATTTCTGGATACCAAAGAAGTAGACAGATACCACAGGGGCTTAAGGACGATAACAGGACATGCTAAAGATACAGGCCTGCGGGTTTCGATTATAACCTCCGGGATGGGAACCCCCTCACTTGAGATCGTGCTAAACGAGATTGTCGCATTGAATGAGATCGATTTCAACAAGAAGGAAAGGAAAAAAGAATACGAAAGGATAAATATAATCCGTGTCGGTACGTCAGGCGGTCTTCAGTCCGATACCGAACTAGGGACGCTTATCATAACAGACTATGTTGTGGGTTTGGATAATACCGGGCTATTCTATAATTCACCCTATTATGATGAGAGATGTAAGATGCTTGAAGATAGGGTCAGAGGGGTTATTGATAGTGCAATCCCGGATAACACCCGTTTTAAAGGGAGGATATTCCCGTATGCATCAAGGGCGCATCAGGATATTGTATCGGCATTAGTGAGGGAAGCCTCTGAGCAGGACATAAAATATAAAAGAGGGATAACAGTATCTAACTCTGGATTCTTTGCGAATCAGGGGAGGGCTGTTTCAAGGATCTATCCGACAATACCAGATATAGATGGACTCTTTGCATCTCTTGATACAGGGATTGAGGGGCTGAAGATGGAAAATATGGAGATGGAGGCGAGCTTTTTATTGCATTTTATGTGGGCGCTCGGATACAGGGCAGGCGTTATCTGTCCCGTGATTGATAATCGGCATAAGGAGGTCTTTTTGGGGGGATATACACAGCACATCAAGGATGCGACAAGCATTGCATTGAAGGCGCTGCATGCTTTATCGTCTAAATAGACCCTGCTTAAAATTTGAAGTGATTGACTACTCCTGCTTCTTAGAGTTCTGTTTAATATACTTCTCAATTGCCCAGAAATACATTTCTTTATTAGCTATTACATAAGATACCAGAAAGTGCTTCCTGGACACAAACTATGAAAGTTTTGGAAGATGGTAACATAAAAGTCGTATTCAAGGGAACTGAACATACGGGTTTTATTGGGGGCTGAAGATAGGACATGGACACGCTATTTAGGAACTGCCGGTCGAAAGGGGTAGAAACAAATAGGCGTAGCCTAAACTGAGCTAAGCTGATTAAAGTGGACACCAAAATTGAGGTACAATAACTTAATGGAGGTGTCACGATGGAGAGAATCCCGTATGGTAAGTACAGCAAGGAATTCAGGCGAGAAGCAGTAAAGATGGTGGTTGATGGAGGTTTA
>JACRHA010000128.1 GCA_016234185.1 Nitrospirota bacterium | reverse complement strand
CAGGGCCACGTCCAGGTTACCTCCATGCTCAGAATAGTTCCAGGCCAGGTTATTGGCGGCAGGTGCAAATTTAGGGTCGATTTTCAATGCCACCTCGTACTCTATCTTGGCCTTCTCAAAGTCTTGCAATGAGTCATAGATGATTCCAAGGAGCATGTATGGGGCAAGGGCTTTAGAGTTAACCTTTTTAACATCTTCATATTGTTTAACCGCCTGATCAAAGGATTTGTTCTGAATATAGAGGCTGCCGAGGGCCATATAGGCGCCCAAAAGGTTGGGGTCTTTCTCTATAGCCTTTTTATAATTTTCCTCGGCCTTTGAAAACTCCTTTTTAGCATGGTGTATCCGGGCAACAATCTGATAAATTGGGGCAGGCCTGGACGCCAATTTAAGTTGTGCCTCACACCTCTTCAATGCCTGATCCGTCTCGCCTTTTTCAAGATAGATAGCAACAACTTGCCCCAGCGCATCAAACTGATCCGGGTTAATCGAAAGGGCCTTTTCAAACTGCCAAATGGCCTCTTTTCCATTCTTCTGAAACCTGTAGATCTGTCCAAGACGGACATAACCAATGGTAAATTTTGGATCCAATTCTGTAACCTTTTTATATTCCTGGATAGCCTTATCTAACTCCTTCTGTCTTAGAGAGGCATCAGCAGTGTAGAGATGGGCCAGGAGATTATTGGGTTGCAGTGAGATGGCCTTGGCTGCCTCTTCCTTGGCCAGGCGGGACTCTCCCAGATAGAGGTATACCCCAGCTAAGGCAACCCTGGCATCAACATAGTCAGGTAAGATCCTTACGGCCTCTGACAGCTCTTTTTTGGCCTGCTGCAGATCCTTGCTTGCAGCAAAAGCTACACCCAGATAGTAGTGGCCAACCGCGATTTGGGGCGCCTGGCTTACTGCCTTCTGAAGGATGACTATAGCCTCATCTGTCTTATTTCTGGCCATATGTAATCTCCCTTGCAGGAGCATCCCCTCGGTGTCAGTAGGTTTTTGTTTCATGACCTCTGAAAGATAGCGCTCTGCCTCATCAAGCTGCCTCGTTGTTATATATACCTCAACCAGCTTTTTCTTCGGGAGGAGGGAATCAGGCTCTATCTCGATCGCCTGCTTGTACTGCCGGATCGCCAGGTCCTGTTTGCCTGATCTGAGATAAAAATCTCCCAGTAATACCCATGTCTTTATGTTTTTGGGATCCGCCTTTGTTGCCTCAAGAAGCTCTTCTTCTGCCTCATGGGTCTTTGCCGATGACAGATAGAAGGATGCAAGATTGAAACGGAGGTTCGTGTTCTTTGGGTCCAATTCAATGGTTTTTAAAAGGAGCTTCTCAGCGGTTTCCGGATTCCCGGATACGCGATAGAAACTTGCCAGGGCCATATGAGCCTCCAGCGATTTCCCATCAACCTTCAGGGCATCCAGATAGGTCTTCTCGGCAGCCACAGGGTCTTTCTTTGCCAGATATAGGATTGCCAGGTTAAGATAGGTTTTTATCTTTTTTGGGTCCAACTCAAGGGCCTTTTTAATCCTGGCTATCCCCTCGTCATACTTCTTTTGACCGGCAAGGCTATTGCCAAGCAAGAGATAACCTTCAATATTCTGCGGCTCCTTTTGAATAACCAGATCCGCCTTCTCAATGGCCTTATCATACTCCCGGGAGAGGAGATAGAGCATCCCTATCTTAAGATGGGCATCGATAATGGCCGGATCGATCTCAACACTCCTGTTCATCTCTGCAAATGCCGCTTTGAGATTTACAAGGTCTCCGATCTTGAGATGGGCCAATCCCAGCCTATAGTGGGCCTGTGCATCCTTGGGATCGATCTGGAGGGCATTCTTGTACTCGATAATAGCCTCCTTTATCTTATCCTTTTCAAGATACGCCTCCCCCCTTTTAAAATGTTTTGCCTTTTTTGCTTCCGGACTGCTGCAACTTATTAGGAGGGGTACAAGGATAAGAAATAGCCAGATCAGGCATAAACGATTCATCTTATTTTCCATATTTCAATACACCTCTTTACGTTATAATTCCTTCAGGATCTTTTTGATCCATTTTCTTTTGGGATCATCCATATGATCCCCTTCTCTTTAAGAACTTCTCAATCTCAACAGCAAAAAAAACGACCAATGCGAGGGTAATGGAGATTAATAATTCTTTTGGGCTCAAGGATTCCGTCTTAAAGATCCTCTGCATGAACGGAGTATAAATTATAATTATCTGTAAGGCAAAAGTCAAAAAGACCGCTCCGAATAATGGCCTATTTGAAAAGAGGCCCTGGGTAAACAGCGATTCCCTTTCAGACCGTATAGCAAGCACATGCCCCATCTGCAGCAGGCCCAGGACCGTGAAGACCATGGTCTGCCAGTGGGAACCCGTCTTTATCGCCAGCGCCTGGGTAAAAAGACAGATCCCTCCCATCAGGAGGCCGACCCAGAGGACGTGCTGCCATAGCCCCCCTGCAAAGAGGTTCTCTTTGGGATGCCTGGGGGGTCTCCGCATCACATTGCCCTCTGGAGGCTCAACCGAAAGTGCCAGGGCGGGGAGGCCGTCAGTCACCAGATTTATCCAGAGTAGATGGATGGGTAAAAGGGGCATAGGAAGCCCTACCAGCGGGGCAAGGAATACGGTCCAGATCTCTCCTGAATTGGTTGCCAGCAGATAACGGACAAATTTTCTTATATTGTCATAGATATGTCTACCCTCAGCAACAGCCCTCACTATTGTTGCGAAATTGTCATCAAGGAGGACCATATCAGAGGCCTCCTTGGCCACATCGGTCCCTAATATCCCCATGGCAATACCTATGTCCGCCCTTTTTATTGCAGGGGCATCGTTCACCCCGTCTCCTGTCATCGCAACAAATTCGCCGTCATCCTGGAGCGCCTTGACTATCTTTAGTTTTTGTTCAGGGGCAACCCTTGCATAGACCCTGATATCCTTGACCTTCTTCTCGAATTCCTCCATGGGCATCCGCTCAAGCTTAGTTCCGGTCATTATCTCGCCGCCATCATCGATTATCCCTATCCTCCTGGCTATCGCCCTGGCAGTAATAGGATGATCTCCGGTTATCATCACAGGATGAATCCCCGCTGATCTGCATAGGGCCACAGCCTCGGCTACCTCCTCCCTTGGCGGGTCCATAATCCCCACCATCCCTATGAGGATCAGGTTACATTCAATATCACGAGCATGGATACCATCGGGGAGTACGTCAAACCTTCTAATACCATGACCCAATATCCTGAGCCCGTCTGCCGCCATCCTCTCGCTTATCCTCACAATCTCTTCCCTGTTAATATCAATAGAACCCTGGGAGGTAAGGGTATTAACAGATTTATCGAGGATGACCTCTATCGCCCCTTTCGTTATAGATAAAAATCCTCCTTCCGGATCTTCATGAATTGTAGTCATGCACTTCCGGTCTGAGTCAAAGGGAATCTCCGCTATCCTCTTGAATCTGGATTCTACCAGTTTTTTATCAAAACCTGCCTTTTCTGCAGCTGTAAAAAGAGCCACCTCCGTGGGATCTCCAAGGGGCCTGCCGTCTCCTCCATAGGCAGCATCGTTATTTAAGGCCATAGCCCTTAAGAGGGTCTGGTGTGGTAGGGGCAATTCATGAATTGCCCCTACATCTGATCCCAGGATTATCTTTCCATCAACATAGATCTCTTCAACAGCCATCTTGTTCATTGTAAGGGTGCCTGTCTTGTCGGTGCAGATATATGTAACTGAGCCCAGGGTTTCAACAGCAGGGAGTCTCCTTATAAGGGCACTTTGCCTGACCATCTTCCTTGCACCAATGGCAAGGGATATAGTTACTACAGCAGGCAGAGACTCAGGTATTGCGGCCACTGCAAGGCTTAAGGCCGTGAGGAACATAATCAGTGGAGGCTCTCCCCTGATTATGCCTATTGTAAAGACCAATCCGCATACTGCCATCAGGGTTATTGCCAGCCTTCGGCCGAATATTGCCAGCCTTTTTTGAAGAGGGGTTTTTGTCTCCTCCTCTTCCTGGAGCATCGCAGCAATCTTTCCGAGTTCGGTCTGCATCCCGGTCTCAACAACAACTCCGGCCCCCCTTCCGTATGTTATGCTGGTTCCCTTGTAGGCCATATTCTTCCTCTCCGCCAGGGGGACATGCTCATCATTTATGGGATATATATCTTTGTCTATTGGAACCGACTCGCCTGTAAGGGCTGCCTCCATAACCTTGAGCCTTGATACCTCAATAAGCCTCAGGTCTGCCGGTAACATCATCCCGGCATCGAGGATTATGATATCGCCCGGCACGATATCCTCTGAACACACCTTCGCAAGCTTGCCGTCCCTCCTCACAGTAACAACAGGTGTGGCCATGGCCTTCAGAGCCTCCAGCGCCTTCTCAGCCCTGTATTCCTGTACAAAACCGATCAGGGCATTTAAGAAGACTATAATAACAATAACAATAGTATCTTCCGGATCGCCGATAACTCCCGATATTATGGCTGCGCCGATTAGGACAAGGATCATAAAATCCTTGAACTGGTCGAGGAGGATTAAAAAGGGGGTCTTCTTCTTTGCCTCTTTCAGCCTATTTAGTCCATACTCTGAAAGCCTCCTTTCTGCATCTGTACCTGTCAATCCACCAGAAGACGTCTTTAGCGCCTCCAGGATATCTTTTATCTCCATCTGGTGCCAGCGCATGGATAGTTCCTATCTTTTATCACCCTTGATTATTATGTTGTCAATTAGCCTGGTTTTCCCGATCCATACAGCAATAGCAACAAGGACATCACCGGCTATCGTCTCAATATCCTCAAGATTCCCGGGATCGGATATTGATATATACTCTATCTTTGACGATCCCTCACCTGCTATGAGACCTTCCATCTTTGCCCTGACCTCCCCTGAAGTCACCTCACCCGATCTGATCATATCCTCGGCAAGCATCAGCGACCTGTATAATATTCTGGCAGCAACCCTTTCATTACTGTTAAGGTATGAATTCCTGGAACTCATGGCCAGGCCGTCAGCCTCTCTTATGGTCGGCATAACAATAATATCAACGCCAAAATTAAGATCTGTTGCCAATCGCTTAATTATCATGGCCTGCTGATAGTCCTTCTGGCCAAAGAAGGCTTTATCAGGCATTATAATATTGAAGAGCTTTGTTACTATAGTGGCAACACCCCTGAAGTGTTTTGGCCTGGATCTGCCGCACAGCTTATCATTTAACCCTTCCACATCGACATACGTCCTGTGTCCTTCAGGGTAGATATCTTCAACAGAGGGAAGGAATAGCAGATCTACTTCTGTCTCTCTGCATTTCTTTGCATCTCCTTCTATATCCCTCGGGTATCTGTGATAGTCTTCCTTCGGGCCAAATTGGGCAGGATTCACAAAGATGCTGACTGCTGTTTTACCTGTAATCCTTTTAGATTCCCTTATGAGGCTTAAATGGCCATCATGGAGAAACCCCATGGTGGGGACGAGACCTATGGCCTCCCCCCTTAGGTGAAGTTCCCGGGAGCAGGCGGATATCTCTGCTGTTTTCTCTATTACCTTCATCTCTCCCTTCGGCCCATAGGCACATAATAGTGGATCCCCTTTTTTGTCCGCTTGATCTCGTTTATGAGATCATCGAGATCCTCACGGTTATTCACGAAATCTATATCCGTAGTCTCAATGACAAGGAGGGGCGAGCCGGAGTAATGGAAGATAAAGTTGGTATATGCCTGATTCAATTCATCAAGGTATTCGAGAGAAATCCCCTTTTCATACCCCTTGCCTCTCATCCTTATCCTCTCCATGAGAATATCCGTATTGGCCTGCAGGAAGAGTATAAGGTCCGGCTCAGGGATATACGGGTTCAGAAGGGAATAGACCTGATCATAGAGTTCGAGTTCTGCACTATCAAGATTTACGCCGGCAAATATCCGATCCTTCTGGAAGAAGTAGTCTGAGATGACAACCTTCTCAAAGAGATCCATCTGGGACAGCTCCTGATGCTGTCTGTATCTCGATATGAGAAAGAAGAGCTGGGTCTGGAATGCATGCCTTCTCCTGTCCGTGTAAAAGCTGGAGAGAAAGGGGTTCTCCTCCGGGTTCTCCAGTATAAGCCTTCCATTTAATTCCTTGCTTAATATACGGGCCAGGCTTGTCTTGCCAACACCAATAGGCCCTTCGACTACAATGAATCTTGTATCTTTCATGACAGGCAGGGAGATAGAAACTTATCCACACGCCCGGTATCTCCCAGGTCCATCAACAATGCCTTAACGGATTTCTTCAGTAGAGGATGGCAGATATCAGGGGCAATCTCAAGCAGAGGAACCAGGACAAATCTCCTTACATGCATAGACGGATGTGGTATCCGCAGACCGGCCTCATCCACTGTCAAATCTCCGTAGAGGAGGACATCAATATCTATCTCCCTTGGACCTTTCTCTATCCTCCTTATACGCCCCATCTCATCCTCTATCCCGAGACAGACATCGAGGAGGCTCCCCGGTGAGAGGGTCGTCTTTATCCCGATTACTGCATTAATGAACCAGTCCTGATCCTTGTATCCTATAGGTTCGGTTTCATAAAGGGATGATCTGTTAACAATGACTATACCTGGTATTGCATTTAACCTCTTTATGGCCTCTATAATATTAGCCTGCCTGTCATTGACATTAGACCCAAGACCTAGATAGGATCTTTTCCATCTTTCCATAAGTTCAAAGCCCAAAGTACAAAACAAGAAAAGTTCAAATTTCAAAGTTCAAAGTTCAAATTAGGGAAAAGACAATGTCAAATGTCAAAGCCCAAAGTTCAAAAATTTGACATTTGGATTTTGACATTCATAATTTGAGCCTGATCCTCTCAACCGCCTCGCCAATCCTTTCTTCAGCTACGGTAAGGGTAAAGCGGATATATCCTTCACCGGCATCACCAAAGCCGTTCCCGGGCGTGGCAACTATCCCGCATTTATCGAGCAGATGCATGGCAAATCCGGTTGATGTAAACCCTTTAGGGACTGAAACCCAGAGATAGAAGGTCGCCTTAGGAATCTCAACGTCCAGCCCTGCCTTATTTAGTCCTGATATGAGCATATCCCGCCGCCTCTGATACCTCCTCCTGTTCTCATTAATAGCCGCATCATCTGTTGATAATGCCTCAATCCCTGCCTCCTGGATGGCCTGGAATACACCTGAATCGAGGTTGCTCTTCACCTTTCCCAGGGCAGATATCATTTCTCTATTCCCCACTGCAAAACCTATACGCCAGCCGGTCATATTATAAGTCTTGGAAAGGGAATGGAACTCTATACCGACATCTTTCGCCCCATCCGCCTGAAGGAAGCTTGGAGGTCTGATATTGTCATAATAGATCTCCGAGTAGGCGGCATCATGGCAGACAGGGATATTATTTCTTGAGGCAAACTCCACCACATCTTCAAAGAACCGTTCTGAAGCCACAGCAGATGTCGGATTATTGGGATAGTTCAGGAAGATCAGCCTCGAGGCTTTTCTTATATCATCCGGTATGGAGGCCAGATCAGGGAGAAAATGGTTCTCCTTTAATAGTGGCAGCCAATAAGACCTGCCGCCGGCAAAGAGGGTTCCTGTAGAATAGACCGGATATCCCGGACTAGGCACAAGCACAATATCACCGGGGTTTATAAATCCCAGTGGTATATGACCGATCCCCTCCTTGGACCCTATTAAAGTTAACACCTCGGTCTCAGGATCGAGGTCTACTGAAAAGCGTCTTTTATACCAGTCTGCCACAGCCTTCCTGAAGCTGGCCATCCCCTCATAGGTAGGATATTGATGATTCCTTGGATCCTCTGCTGCCTTATTTAATCTGCTTATGATATTAGGTGGTGTCGGGAGGTCAGGATCTCCTATGCCAAGGTTTATAATATCTACACCCCTACTCACTGCCTCCTTTTTGATCTTGTCAATAGCCGCAAAAAGATAAGGAGGTAGATTCCTTAACCTCTCTGCCGTCTCAATCTTAAATCCAGACATTCGAGTCTTCCCCTTTTATTATTTTTTTACGGTTATAAATATACTTAAAAATTATATCGCAGGAGACTCAAAGAGTAATTTACTTCGTACCGATCTATCCCTA
This sequence comes from Nitrospirota bacterium, assembly GCA_016234185.1. Classification (GTDB taxonomy): domain Bacteria; phylum Nitrospirota; class Nitrospiria; order JACRHA01; family JACRHA01; genus JACRHA01. The sequence continues at coordinate 1,435 of JACRHA010000128.1, read as the reverse complement.
TCCTGCTGATCCCGGTATGGGGTAAAGGGAGGTTAACGTAGACCTTTCCATTCTCGACCTCGGCAAAGGCCCTGCTAACTGAGGCTAACCCATAAATTGTACCGACAAGGACACCTCCAGCTGCGCCATAGGCAATGTAATTTAAATGATCCCCGGGTTCATCCTTAAAGGCAAGAATTGCCCCTCCAACTAAGGCCCCTGCCAAACCTCCGTAGAACCCATCTCTGAAGACCTCTCTCATGGCATTATCCTCTGCGAAACTAACGGAAGAAATAGTCGTTCCCAGAGAGATGACAATTAAGCATACAAGAATCCGCTTTAACATGATGAATCCTCCTTTTTGTTAACTTAATCTTATCCTAAAACATCCATCATACGTATTACAGGGGCTAGCGTCGCCCCCTCCACCGGCAAACCCGGATGGAGCGCTTCGGCTGAGCTCAGCGTCGAAGCCCTCCCCCTCCCTACGCTCCTGGGCGGGCGAGGCGGCGCCTCGCCCTTACAACTGTCTATTCATTTCGTGCGGAGCCCCAAGACATCCATCATATCGTAGAGACCGGGGGCTTTTTTTGACAGCCATGATGCTGCGATTATGGCCCCCTTTGCAAAGTTATCACGGCTGTGGGCCTTGTGTGTCACCTCGATCCTCTCACCTGGGCCACAGAATATTACTGTATGCTCACCAACTATATCGCCCGCCCTGATAGTCTGGATACCGATCTCATCTCTACCCCTCTCCCCTATCATTCCTTTTCTTGAATATACCCCTGCTTTATCCAGATCAAGCCCCCTGGCGCCTGCAAGTATCCGCGCCATCCTCATAGCAGTACCGCTCGGGGCATCTTTTTTCAGTCTATGGTGGGCCTCGACAATCTCTATGTCATAATCCCTGCTAAGTCTTCTTGCGATATCATCAATCACCTTGAATATCAGATTAATACCTATGCTCATATTAGGTGAAATAACGATCGGGATGATCCTTGCTGCGTCAGATATCTCATCAAGCTCCCTTCCTGAAAAACCTGTAGTCCCGATAACAATGCCTAACATTTTTTCCCTTGAGACCTTTATATGCTCAATAGCAGCGGTAGGCTCGGTAAAGTCTATAATAACATCAGCCATATCTGCCAATAAATCAAGGTTATCAGTAATCCCAATGTCCAAATGTCCGGCACCTGCATTCTCACCCGCATCTAACCCAATATATGGCGAACCTGACCTTTCAATCGCTCCGGCCAGCTTTACATCCTCCGAATCCCCAATAAGGGAGATAATCCTCTTACCCATCCTCCCGCCTGCACCGCATACGACAACCTTTATCATCCTAACCTCATCATCTATTTAAAGGGGCTTGCGTCGCCCCCTCCACCGGCATAGCCGGATGGAGCCTCCCCCTCAACGCTCGCATCCGCTCGCTGTTTAGAAGATTTAGAAT
>JACRHA010000126.1 GCA_016234185.1 Nitrospirota bacterium | reverse complement strand
GAGACCTTTCCGATCCTTCAGTAAAAGATATTCTGTATGAGCAAACGTATCGTTAAGTTGTCGAAGAGCTAGATATGTTGGACGGCGCTCATGGCGGGTTTGACATTAATGCCGTGCTCCATGGGAAAACAACGCCTGTTTTTTTCGGGAGTGCCGCCAATAATTTCGGCGTAGAGCATCTTCTAAAGGGATTTTTGGAATACTCCTCAGAACCGCTTCCCAGGAAAGCAAAGAATGGTTTGGTCCCTCTGGATCATCAGGCTTTTTCCGCATTTGTTTTTAAAGTCCAGACGAACATGAATCCTTTGCACCGGGATCGTGTGGTATTTGCCAGGGTTTGTTCCGGAATATTTTATCGTGACATGCCGGTATATCACGCCCGGTTGGGAAAAGAAATACATTTATCCGACCCTTACAATCTTTTTGGCCGCAGCAGGGAAGCTATAACCGAGGCGTATCCCGGTGATATAATAGGTTTTGTTACAAAACTGGATTTTCGTGTCGGAGACACGATCAGTATTGACCCTCTCCTGGTTTTTGAGGAAATTCCAAGGTTTGCGCCGGAATGTTTTGCCTTTTTACATAACACATTATCCTCAAATTACAAACCTTTCCGAAAGGGTTTGGACCATCTTCTTGCTGAAGATATTGTTCAGGCCTTTTTTCTTCAAAACTCAGGTCATGCAACGCCTCTTTTAGGGGCGGTAGGGCCTTTGCAATTTGAGGTTATGCAGTACCGTCTTAAAGACGAATATAAGGCCGAATCCAGGCTGGAGATGATGCCGTGGAAGATTTTAAGGTGGCTGAAATCCTCCTTAGAGGATAAAGATTTAAGACAACGTTTGCCACAGGAAGCGGAATTGGCTACAGACGACCAAAACCGAAGGGTTATACTTTTTTCAACCGACTGGTCTTTGCAATATTTCTCAGAAAAAAATCCTTTGGTAACATTTTTTGATACCCCTCCTGTTGACACATAATTGTTGCTGTTATAACATAAAACGTAAAGTAATACTTTAAGAGAAGAGGTATAATATGTCTATAGTAAGGGCAACCATAAAAGGTCAGGTAGTTATCCCTGCTGAGATACGCAGGAAATACCATATCACGAAAGGAACAAAGGTAATTATTATTGATAAGGATGGCCAGATTATCCTGAAGCCTTTACTCAGGGAGCCTGTTAAAGAGGCAAGAGGTAGATTCAAAGACGGGGATTCTGCCCTGAAAGTTCTTATAGAAGACAGAAGGGAAGAGGCGAAACATTGAAAGGATTTATTCTGGATAGCTATGCCCTTATTGCCTATTTTGAGGATGAGCCTGGAGCAGACAAGGTTGAACGGATTTTAGAGCAGGCGGAAAAAGATAGAGCAACCCTTGCAATGAGCATTATCAACTGGGGCGAAGTCTATTATTCCATGTATCGTTCAAAGGGAGAAGAAAAGGCGGAAGAAGCCCTCCTTATCATGGAGCAATTGCCCATCAAGCTTATTGAAATAGATAAAAATATTGCCTATCAGGCGGCAAGATTAAAGGCAAACCATTCTATCGCCTTTGGCGATTGTTTTGCCGCTGTCCTTGCCATGAACATGGATTATCTTTTGCTTACAGGAGACAAGGAATTTAAGAAGCTGAGGGATAAGGTTAAGGTTGAATGGATATGAGAATAGGAAATGGGGAAAGCATTCCTCTTAACGACAACGCCAAGGACAGTAAGAAAATTCTCTCTGTCCTGATAGTCAGCGAATATTTCGTTTCGCACATTACCCGCGCGGTGGCGTGATAAACAGCATCAGGATATTCTATCCTTAAGGCTCTTGCCATAAACGTACCACATCACACGTTTTCTTATATTCCAAGACTTGACCCTATGTTACTGTTACTATGTTACTATGTTACAATATGTTACAATATGTTACAATAGTCAGCGAATATTTCGTTTCGCACATTACCCGCGCGGTGGCGTGATAAACAGCGTCAGGATATTCTATCCTTAAGGCTCTTGCCATAAACGTACCACATCACACGTTTTCTTATATTCCAAGACTTGACCCTATGTTACGACCCTATGTTACAATATGTTACAATAGGTTATGTCAATTTTATTTTACAAATGAGCCTCTTTCTGTTACAGTCGTACATGTCGCTTAATAACATTGTTGGGCGCATGAGCACGCATCACACAGAAAGGTATTACTATGGATGAGTCACGCATCTTTTGGATTTGTATCTTAGTCGGTGGATTAGGCGTAGTCTCGCTTGGCGGGATCATTTTCTTTGGCACGTATCTTTTCCGGCAGAGTGCTCTGCGGTTTTGGAAGGAGCATCCCTTCTGGATGGACATGTTGCACTTCTGGGAGAAGACCGGCATTCGCCCGAATATCCCACGATACCTCTCTGATTCGTTCGCAGAGTTCCTTCAGCGACGCAACGAGTTCTGGACGACTTACGGACAGGTTCTGATTTCCGCACTCATTATCATCATTCTTTCCATTTTGATGCTTACGAAGACCATCACCGCAGAAGCAGGACTTCCCATCCTTTCAGGTATTTCTGGTTTTGCGATTGCGAAGGGAGTCGCCGGAGGCAGGACCGGTGGCGGACCGGATAGAGAGCAGGGAGGATGACAGTGAGATATGCGCCTAACCAGTGTTCGTTAGGCAGACAGGATTGTGTGAGGACATCATGCCGAAGGGAGACCCCGACTATTGGAAGAAGACACACGAGCCCCTGAATCTCGAGCTCCAGGCCGTCGTACGTGGTTCCTGGGCCGACCAACCTCCTTTCGCGGATTTGCAGTTGCAGTTTATCCCACACTACGCTGGCAAGTAAAAGACAGAAGGGTCAGGTCTACACCCTTTACAAGATTAATTGGTTCCTGGTATACAATAAGGAATATCTACTTTTTCTATGGTGTATCATGGCAAGGTATTTTGCGACTATCAGAGTCGATGGAGTGCTGGCAAGAAAGAGGGGGGCTGGGGTTTGCTGAAGTTAGTGCATTTCATGAAAAAAGAATTGTTAGCGCCCAAGAAAAAAAGGTTAAAGGGGGCTAATGCCCTTCTTGATGTTGACAAGATCACGATTGACACCGGCATATCTGACTTTTCGTACCAGCACGATCATTATCTTTATGATGTGCCCAAGAAATGAAACAGGCTGTCTTCGCTGATACTTCGGCATGGCTGGTTCTCATAAACGAGGCGGACGCAGATCATTCAAGGGCAAAGACAATAAGAAACAAACTGCTCCACAGCAAGAAAAGCTTTTTCATTACCATCGGCAAATTATGTGAGCTAACCGGCCGCTTCTTTTTTGGCAGTCTGGCCTGAGCGATCTGTGAGGCGAGAGTTCGGGACCAGCTTGATTTCCAGGCGACAGCCGACTGCCTGAGCATACTTTTTGAGAGTAGTCAGTGACGGCGCATGCTTTCCCACTGCCTCAAGACGTGAAACCGCACTTTTTGTCGTCCCCATTATCTCCGCGACCGCTTCCTGAGTGAGGCCGAACCGGAAACGAGCAGCAAGCATTTCACGGCTTAGCGCGTACTCTTCCTCCAAGTCCTCGTATGCCTTCCTGAATCCCTTCCGCTTCAAGGCTTTTTTGAGGAAAACCTCATGGTCATGGGAAACCGGTTCATATTTTATTTTAGCCATTCTGTACCTCCTTCATCCTTCTACGGGCAATTTTCAACTCCTGTTCCGGAGCATCTTGTGTTTTTTTCACAAATGCGTGAAGTATCATAATGCGCCGACCACTGACAAAGCAGTAAAACGCACGCCCGATGCCTTCGCTGCAGCGGGGCCTCAACTCGAAAAGGCCGCGGCCCAGAGCGCGTGAGTGCGGCATGCGTAGACTTGGCCCAAACTCCAGCAGTAGTTCCACAATCCGCGCATAATCAGCCAATATACCATCAGGCCAGCTTTCAATTTCAGCTTTGACCCGAGAGTGGAAATACTCTATGGTATAGTTCATTATCATAATGTTAGCAAATATGCTAACCCATGTCAATACGTTTATGAAAATCAACCTTTGTTCCGCTTCATTATTTCGATTCGTGACAGGAAAGCTTTTGAGTCTTAAGCGGTATTAACGGCCTTCATGCAACCTGAAGGTGGTGTCTCCCTTAACTCTATGACACCTGAGACAAAGGCAATGTCATTAGTTTTTCTATCAATGGTGATATTATAGGATGAGACAGCAGGAGAAGAGGCGATAACCGATTCTAACTGGACAATATAATCATCGATACTCAAAGACGATCTCCTCAAGGGATTTCAGTCTCTTTAGTATCCTTTGAAGGGTTTCAATCTCTCCCTCCCAACTTTTTCCTGCTCCCCTCGTATAATTCATACTCAAGGAGCCTGCATTCTATGGCTCCGTTAAAAAATGGCACCCTTCTCTTTGCCCTCAGCCCCACCTTCTTTGCCAGTTCAGGATTTCCTGTAAATATATATCCTGTATATCCCCCGCACTTCTGCTTTAAGAAATCGCCGATCCCTTTATATACGCCCTCAAGCTCTTTGACCTTCCCCATTCTTTCTCCATATTCGGGGTTGAGGATTACCACACCGCTGCCTTCTGGAATTGAGGTAGCGGAATAATCACATACAGCAAATTCAATCAAGTGTTCCACCCTGGCAGTAGCGGCATTGTTCCTTGCCGCCTCAACTGCATCCCTCCTGATATCAGTGGCTATGATCCTGCAATCAAGGGTTTTATTGGCCTCTTTTTTTGCCTGTGTGCGCAGTTCCTTCCAGAGAGACTCATTAAAACCCTTCAGATGCATGAACCCGAAATTATCCCTTAATATCCCTGAAGCCCTGTTTATGCCTGCCAGGGCGGCCTCAATGGCTAGGGTGCCGCTGCCGCACATGGGATTGATGAAATTGCCGCTCCCGTTCCATCCCGTAGCCCTGATAACCGCTGCTGCAAGGGTCTCCTGCATGGGGGCATTCATTGGGATCTTTCTGTAGTTGCGTTTGGAGAGGGGTTCTCCGGAGGTGTCAAGATAAATGGAGCAGTTCTCATCCTTCCAGTAGAGGTTCACCACAGCCCGGTCTCTATCAGATCCAGAATCAGGACGCTGCCCGCACTTTTCCCTGATCCTGTCCACAATTGCATCCTTGCACTTTACATTGGCAAAGAGCGAGGTCTTGATGGTGGGATTATCCACGCTGGATGTCACGCAGACATATCCATCCCCGGCAATATACTCCTCCCATGCTATATCCGACACCTCACGATAGAGGTCGTCTGCATCTTTTGCACGAAATGCCTTAAGGAGAAAGAGGACGCGATGCCCTGTGCGGAGCAGGAGATTCAGTCTGAGGGTATCATCCATAGTTCCCTCGGTCTCAATGCCGGCAATGGTTTCAGAGGTTATTGGGAATCCCAACAGAAGGAGTTCTTCCCTCAAAAAAGGCGTAATCCCCTTTGCACAGGTAATCAGAATCTTGTTCTTCCCCAGGCCGATATTTCCTTTTTCTATCTGATGAAACATGAAACTACTTTACCACAAAAAGGAGGAAATCCGCTGGTCGCTAACTGCCGGGGGCGTCTTGCAGGCGATCGAAGATTGATTGCAAGAGATTCTATCGCGCATGCTGCCAACTTTATAGATAGGTGAGCTAAAACCGCCAGATAAAAATTGATCATACATAGATTGACAAGTTTATATCATGATACTATAATACCATTATTAATTAAAAGAAATGGAGGTAATTTATGTCTACGCCTGTTGCAACCAATATAAGACTCCCAGAGGAGGTTTTAAAGGCGCTTAAATATAAGGCCATAGAAGAGAAAAAGAGTGTAAACCAGCTAATACGGGAGGCGATAGAGATGTCTCTCGCCGTTGCTGCTCAGCCCGGGAAGCATATAAAAGACCCATTTGAAGACGTTATCGGAATTGCAAAATCAGGGATTAAAGACGGATCTACAAAACATGATCGCTATTTATACGGGACAAAGAGATGAAGATATTCATAGATACAGGAGCCTTTATAGCCCTTACAGCCTCGGACGATGACAATCATAAAGAGGCCAAGGCCTTCTATAAAAATGCAGTCGAAAAGGGGACAAGATTCGTCACAACAAACTTTGTTGTTTGTGAAACGATGAACTATCTTAGTGCAAGGGTATCGCACCATGTCTCTGTCATCTTCATGGAAAACCTTAAGAAAAGTAGTCTTTTTGAAATAATCACGATAACTCCTCCAATAGAGGACGCAGCTTTTAACATCTTCAGGCAATACACAGATAAGGATTTTAGTTTCACGGATTGCACCAGTTTTTCTATTATGAAGTCTGTTAAGCTAACCAAGGCATTTGCCTTTGATAGGCATTTTGAACAGTACGGTAATTTCAGCCGTTTACCCTGAATTACACACATCAACTTACCGGTAAGCGTTCTAAACGGAACCTAAAAAAGCTATTACAGAATCTACGCATCCTCCCCTGCGTAAAAGCGGGAACAGCGAACTAAGCACTGGAGCCGCCTGCAGGAGTTCGTGCGTTTGACACCGTTCCTCTATTTGTTTATCATGGAGCCATGCGAAAGGAGAAGAGAGTACTCCCCGAATATTACACGCCTATCTATCAGATGGCAGTCACCCAGTTTGAGCGAGCCGCATGCAAACTCGATCTTGATCCGAATATATGGGAGAGGTTTGTAGTACCTAAGAGGGCCTTGATGGTAAGCGTTCCTGTAAGGATGGATGATCTGTCGGTAAAGGTCTTCCGCGGGTATCGCGTCCATCATGATAATACCATGGGACCATCTAAGGGCGGGATCAGATACAGTCCCAGTGTAAACCTGGGAGAGGTATGCGCCCTTGCCATGTGGATGACATGGAAGTGTGCGCTTGTTGGCCTCCCCTTTGGCGGCGCCAAAGGCGGTATTGCATGTGATCCCACAGTTATGTCGAGGAATGAACTTCAGAAGATGACAAGGAGGTATACCGCGGAGATCATTCAGATGATCGGGCCGGATGTGGATGTGGTAGCCCCGGATATGGGTACAAATGAACAGATCATGGCCTGGTTTATGGATACCTACAGCCAGTTTAAGGGTTATGCCGTCCCTGAGATTGCTACAGGGAAACCCATCAGCATAGGAGGGTCTGTTGGAAGGACGGAGGCAACAGGAAAGGGTCTTGTCTTTGTCATTATGGAGGCATTTAAATATCTTAAGATTGATCCCGACAAGAAATCTGTTGCGATCCAGGGATTCGGTAATGTGGGTTTTCATACAGCTAGGCTTCTTTATGAAGCAGGCTGCAGGGTAGTTGCTGTAAGCGATGTTAAATCGGGCCTATATAATAAGGACGGGCTGGATATCCCTGCCATAAATGAATACATAAAGAAGAATAAATTTATGGAGGGATTCAAGGGTGGAGATCATATAAGCAACGAGGATTTATTAGAGATTCATTGTGATGTCCTGATACCGGCTGCCATCTCAGAGCAGATCACGGAAGAAAATGCCGGCAGGCTCAAGTGCAGGATAGTCTGCGAGGGTGCAAATGGTCCGACAAGACCCGAGGCAGATCCGATCTTAAATGAAAGGGGGATCTTTCTTATACCCGATGTCCTGGCCAATTCAGGCGGTGTTACGGTCTCTTATTTTGAGTGGGTGCAGGGCCTTCAGAGGCTTTTCTGGAAGGAGAAGGAGGTTTATGAGCAGCTCGGCGAGGTGATGAGGTCTGCATTCCGGAATGTACTCGAGTTATCTTTGTCCAGGAATGTCGATATGAGGATGGCGGCGCTGATGCTTGGGATCAACAAGATATCAGAGGCAAAACTTGCCAGGGGACTCTTCCCGTAATGCCGGAGTTACAGATGCCGAATGGGATGCAAATGCCGGAGGAAAGGATGCTTGCTCCCCAGATAAATGATGAGGAGAAGCGCTACGAGACCTCGCTGCGGCCTGCGAGCTTTAATGAATATATCGGCCAAAATAGGATCAAAGAAAATCTAAAGATCTTTGTCGAGGCGGCAAGACAGAGGGATGATGTACTTGATCATGTAATATTCTATGGTCCTCCTGGTCTCGGAAAGACCACGCTCGCATATATTATTGCAAAGGAGATGGCCGTCAGCCTTAAGGTAACATCCGGTCCTGCCATTGAACATGCCGGTGACCTGGCAGCCATCTTAACCAATCTCCACGAGAAGGATATCCTCTTTATTGATGAGATACATCGCCTCCATTCTGTCGTAGAGGAGATCCTCTATCCCGCTATGGAGGACTTCAAGCTTGACATCATAATAGGGCAGGGGCCATCAGCAAGGAGCATACGACTTGATCTTCCAAGGTTTACACTGATAGGCGCAACCACCAGGGCCGGGCTTATTACATCCCCCTTAAGAGAGCGTTTCGGTATTATTAACCGGCTCGAATTTTATACGGCCTCTGAGCTTGAGGAGATAGTTAAACGCTCTGCAACGATACTGGATATATCTATAGATCAGGATGGGGCCTGGGAGATTGCGGGCAGGTCAAGGGGGACACCTAGGATAGCAAACAGGCTTTTGAGGAGAGTCAGGGATTTTGCCCAGATAAAGGGTGACGGAAAGATAGGTGTTGGCGCGGCAAAGGCCGCCCTGACTTCTATGGAGGTCGATGAAAAGGGCTTTGATCAGATGGACAGGAAGCTCCTCCTCACAATAATTGAGAAATTTGGCGGAGGACCTGTAGGTATCGAGACACTTGCTGCCGCGCTGCATGAAGAGAAGGATACACTTGAGGATGTCTATGAACCCTACCTCATTCAAGGGGGGTTCCTCGATCGGACACCCAGGGGAAGGATTGCAACACCGCTCGCCTTCAGGCATTTCAATATCAACGAGATAAAAGATCGTCAGGGCAAACTCCTATAACCTTTTTCCCTTAACCTATTGCAACTAAAGGAGTAATTAGGGTAGTATATAAAATTGCTATGAACAGGGTTGATAAAGGGTTAAAGGGGATCAGCCACCTAAGGGAGGAGATCGACGGGATCGACGAGAAGATCCTTGGTCTCCTCAATAAGAGGGCGAAGATCGTAATTGAGGTCGGAAGGCAAAAGAAGAAAAAGAATGCGGAATTATATACACCAAGCAGAGAAAAAGAGATCTATTCGAGGCTGGAGAGGATCAATAAGGGCCCCTTTCCCAATGACTCCCTGAAGGTGGTTTTTAGGGAGATAATGTCTGCGTCCCTGGCATTAGAGGGGCCGCTAAAGGTTGCATACCTTGGACCAAAGGCCACGTTTACGCACCTGGCCTGCATACAGCAGTTCGGCTTCTCCGCCGCATATATTCCTGTTAACAGCATTAAGGATGTCTTCAGTGAGGTGGAGAGGGGGAGGGCCTATTATGGTGTCGTGCCGATAGAGAACTCTACGGAGGGCGTAGTAAACCATACGCTCGATATGTTTATAGAATCACCCCTTAAGATTATTGGTGAGATTATGCTTGGAGTCTCGCACCATCTCATCTCAAAGGGCGGCACCATATCTGATGTAAAGCAGATATATTCCCATCCCCATGCCATAGCCCAATGCAGGAGATGGCTTGAGGAGAACATGCCTGATATTCCCATTATCGAGGTCTCTTCTACTGCAAAGGCAGCGGAGATCTGCATGGAAGATCCTGCCGCGGCTGCCATAGCCTCTGAGCTTGCGGCAAAGCTCTATGGCCTTCAGATAATCAAGAAGAGGATCGAAGATAATATAAACAACTCTACCAGGTTTCTTGTCATATCGGAAAAGTCATCGGAGAGGACGGGAAGGGACAAGACATCGGTCATGTTTTCTGTTAAGGACAGGGTAGGGGCGTTATACGATATCCTGAGGCCATTTTCAGAGAACAATATTAACCTGACAAAGATCGAGTCGAGGCCGTCCGGGAAGAAGGTCTGGGAGTATATCTTTTTTGTAGATCTTGAAGGACATATTGATGACAAAAAGGTAAAGATGGTCCTGGATGAACTCAAAAATCACACAGTATTCTTTAAGGTATTGGGTTCCTATGCAAAAAAGGGTTAAAAGATGGTTATAACTGTGAGCAAGGGCATAGAGGGCTTGATTCCCTACACTACGGGAAAACCTATTGAGGAGCTTGAGAGGGAATTAGGGATAAAAGGCGCTGTCAAGCTTGCCTCAAATGAGAACCCTCTTGGCCCGTCGAAGAAGGCACTGGATGCCATTGATGAAGCGGCCCACGGGATCAACAGATACCCTGATGGAGGCGGATACCGGCTCAAAGAGGCCCTTTCAGGGAAGCATGATGTTGACCCTTCACAGATAATCCTCGGAAACGGCTCAAACGAGATCATAGATCTCCTGGTCCGGACATTCATGATCCCCGGTGATGAGGCTATCATGGCAGACCTTACCTTCATTGTATATAAGCTTGTTGTTACCGCATCGGGAGGAAAGGCCGTTATAGCGCCGCTGAAAAATGAGGGGCATGACCTTGCGGCCATGGCATCCATGATAGGGGATAGGACGCGTCTTTTGTTTATAGCAAATCCTAATAATCCTACCGGGACTATAGTAACCGGGGAAGAGGTATATGCGTTCCTCGATAGGGTCCCTGATAATGTTATTGTGGTATTTGATGAGGCATATAAGGAATATGTAACGAGCAAAGGCTTTCCGGATACGCTTGGATACCTGAGGATGGGAAGGAATATAGTTATTTTGAGGACATTTTCCAAGATATATGGCCTGGCAGGCCTGAGGATCGGGTTTGGTATGGCAAAAAGTGAGCTGGTCAATTATATGAACAGGGTACGGCAACCCTTTAATACCAATAGTCTGGCCCAGAGGGCAGCGCTCTGCGCACTTGATGACGATGAACATATAAGAAAGAGCCTTAAGATCAATGAAGAGGGAAAGAAGTATTATTATAGTTCATTAAAAGAAATGGGCTTGAGATATATTCCTACAGAGGCAAATTTTATATACTTTGACTCAGGAAGGGACGGCACGGAGATATACAATGCCTTGCTTAAAGAGGGCATTATAGTCCGCCACATAGAAGGGTCAAGGATAAGGGTGACCATAGGGCTTCCTGAAGACAACAGGAGGTTTATATATTCATTAAAAAAGGTATTAAGCAGAGAAGGGGTTAAGATATGATTATTGTTTTAAAACCGGGTGCAACGCAGCAGGAGATTGATCATATAATGGCCAAACTTAAGGAACTGGGCCTCTCCATACATCTCTCCAGGGGAAAGGAACGGACTATTATAGGCGCCATTGGCGATGACAGGGTGTTACAGAACCAGCCCATATCTATATTTCCCGGGGTAGAGAATGTATTGCCTATCCTGTCTCCATATAAACTTGTAAGCAGGGAATTTAAAAATGAGGATACCGTGATAGATATCGACGGAATAAAGATTGGCGGTAAGAAGATTCAGGTGATGGCAGGACCGTGTGCCGTAGAGAAGCTTGATCTCTTAATTGAGATTGCAAGGGAGATTAAGGATGCCGGAGCTACCATACTGCGGGGAGGGGCATTTAAGCCGAGAACCTCGCCCTATTCCTTTCAGGGGCTTGGAGAGGAGGGCCTTCTGTACCTGGCAGAGGCGAAGAAAAAGACCGGTCTTCCCATTGTTACGGAACTTATGGATCCGAGGGATATCGACCAGGTGCTGAAATGCGCCGACATTATTCAGATCGGGGCCAGGAATATGCAGAACTTCAGGCTATTAAAGGAGGTTGGCCAGTACGATAAGCCGGTCTTACTGAAAAGAGGTCTTGCTGCCACGATTAAGGAATTTCTGATGTCTGCGGAGTATATCATGTCAATGGGAAATCATAATGTAATTCTATGCGAGAGGGGGATAAGGACATTTGAGTCCCATACAAGGAATACCCTTGATCTTTCCGCCATTCCGGCGATCAAGAAATTAAGCCATCTTCCCGTTATAGTTGACCCGAGCCATGCGGTTGGTAAATGGGATCTTGTGGCGCCTATGTCAAAGGCCGCTATTGCCGCAGGCGCAGATGGACTTATTATAGAAGTGCATTCAAACCCGGAAGAGGCATACTCAGACGGCGAAGAATCACTCCGCCCGGATCAATTCAAGAGCCTGATGACGGATCTAAGAAGGATTGCCCTGGCTGTTGATAGAGAGATCTAGTGCCTCCATGAAACCAGGATTTAACAGGATGGCGGTAGTAGGTGTCGGCTTGATTGGCGCCTCTATCTCAAAGATATGCAAAGACAAGGGGATCGTAAGGGAGGTCGTCGGGATAGGAAGAGGGATTGAGAATCTGAAGGCAGCCTATAAGCTGGGTGCAGTAGACAGGTTCACAAAAGACCTCAAGGAAGGCGTATCGGGAGCAGATATTGTGGTCCTGGCTACACCGGTTGGATCTTTCGAATCGATAGCAAAAGATATAGCATCAGACCTTGGAAGGGACACTATTGTAACCGATGTCGGGAGCGTAAAAGGGAGGCTTGTCTTCCGGCTGGAAGAGATCCTTGGGAGAAGCATAAGGTTTGTCGGCGCGCATCCGATTGCAGGGAGTGAGAAGACAGGCGCTTCTTGTCTGTCAACAGACCTCTTTAAGGGGGCAAAATGTATTATCACCCCGACAGGATCAACAGACAGGGAGGCACTGGAGATGGTAAGGATGATATGGGAAGAGGCAGGGGCAAGGGTCCTGCTTTTGGATCCGGATACCCACGACAGGATATTATCTGTTTCAAGTCATCTGGCCCATATGGTCGCCTACTCCCTTGTAAATACCCTGATTGATCTGTCAGGTGATGAAGGGGAGGTCCTTTCCTATACTGCAGGCGGTTTCCGGGATTTTACAAGGATTGCCGGATCCTCTCCTGAGATGTGGAGGGATATCTGTCTATATAACGGGAAAAATATAGTTACTGCCATTGAATCCTTTAGTAAGACCATGGAGAGGCTTAAAGATTTTATAAATGATCAGGACTGGGACCGGCTTCTTAAAGAGTTTGCCAGGGCACAGGATGCAAGAAAGATGATCTCTGGTCTTAATAAGAAAGGTTTAGATGCAGAGCCTGACTGTTAAAAAGAGTGGGGCGCTCAAAGGGGAGATAACTGTCCCATCCGATAAATCTATAACCCATAGGGCTATAATAATTGGCTCCATTGCAAATGGCGCCAGCGAGGTGAAAGGTTATCTTCCATCAGAGGATTGTCTAAACACCCTCAAGGCTATGCGGTGCATGGGGGTAGATATCACGGAAAAAGGTGGCCTGCTGGCAATAAAAGGGGGCGGTCTTTACGGCTTAAAGGAGCCCGGGGATGTTATTGATGTCGGTAATTCAGGCACCTCCATAAGGCTTTTAATGGGCCTGCTTGCTCCGCAGAGTTTCTTCTCCGTTATAACAGGAGATCCTTCGATAAGGAGACGGCCGATGATGAGGGTTGTAGGTCCATTGAGGATAATGGGCGCCCAGATCAACGGGAGAAATGAAGGGAATCTTGCGCCGATATCTATATCAGGAAGGAGACTGAGCCGGATTAACTATGCTATGCCTGTTGCCTCAGCCCAGGTGAAATCAGCCCTCCTTCTTGCGGGCCTCTACGCCGATGGAAAAGGTCAGATTACAGAACCAATAAGATCGAGGGATCATACGGAGAGGATGCTCTCATTCTTTGGCGCAAAGATAGCTGTAAGCGGGTCTTTTGTTTCTATTGAAGGGCACGGTGTCCTTGGCGCGCAGAAGGTTGAGGTGCCGGGAGATATCTCATCTGCAGCCTTTTTTATCGTGGCCGCAACAATTATTGACGGATCAGAGATCCTTATAAAAGGCGTAGGTATTAATCCGACAAGAAACGGGCTCCTGGATATATTAAGGGAGATGGGCGCCGATGTCAGGCTAGAGAACGAGCGCATGAGCTCAGGCGAACCTGTTTCTGATATATATGTGAGGTCAAGCAGACTTAAAGGCATAGAGATTAAGGGGGAAATTATACCGAGGGTCATCGATGAGATACCTATACTCTCAGTTGCTGCGGCCATGGCTGAGGGGGAGACCGTGATAAGGGACGCAGGGGAATTGAGGGTCAAAGAGACTGACAGGATTTTAACAATGGTTACGGAACTCAGGAGGATCGGTGTATCCCTTGAGGAGATGCCTGATGGCCTGAGGATCGCAGGAGGAAGACCTATGTTTGGCGCTGCGTGTTCAAGCCACGGAGATCATAGGGTTGCAATGTCTCTGGCTATTGCCGGGCTTGCTGCAGAAGGCGAAACAACAGTAGAGGATACTGAATGTATCAATACCTCCTTTCCTGGATTCAAAGAGACACTCAGGTCTTTAGTAGATACCCACGGGCTGACCCGTGGGTATCTACCCAGCGAGCAAAGCGAGCGTTGAGGGGGAGGCTCCATCTGGCTTTGCCAGTGGAGGGGGCGACGCTAGCCCCTTTAATTGTCTAATGAAGAACGGTATTATAGTTACAATCGATGGCCCCTCAGCGGCCGGGAAGTCCAGTGTTGCAAGGTTGCTGGCCAAAAGATTAGGGTTCCTCTATCTTGATTCAGGCGCCCTATACAGGGCCATCGGCTGGAAGGCACTGAAGGATGGTATCAGCATTGTAGATAAAAAGGGGATCGAAAGGATCTGTAAAAAGATCCGCATAGATGTTAAAAAGATGGGTGATGAATTCAGGATCATGGCCGATCACATGGATATAACCGAAGAGATAAGGGGGCCGGAAGTAAGCAGGATGGCATCAGAGATATCGGCTTACCCTGCTGTTCGGAAGGGTTTATTAAAGCTTCAGCAGGATATTGGCAGGAAGGGGAATGTTGTAATCGAAGGAAGGGATACGGGTACTGTTGTATTCCCTGAGGCTGATATAAAATTTTATTTGGATGCAGACATCAAGGTGAGGGGTGAGAGGAGATGGAAGGAGCTTAGATCGGGTGGTTTTGATGTTGATCTCAACCTCACTATCAGGGAGATAGAAGAGAGGGACAGGAAGGATCAAACCAGGACAATTGCGCCGCTTATGGTCCCCTCTGATGCTATATTTATAAATAACACTGAAAAAACATTATCTGATGTGGCTGACCTGATGCTGAAAGAGATAAAAAACAGGACTGATTATCCCTGAATATGTTTTACTCCATTGTGAAGGGGATACTCTCTATCCTTATATGGCTTTTTTTTAAGTTTAGGGTCTTCGGAGAGGAAAATATCCCGAAGGAGGGAGGGGTTATAATAGCCTCAAACCACGTAAGCTATTTTGATATACCTTTTCTAGCATGTGGCATAGCAAGGAGAGCTGATTTTGTCGCAAAGTCAGAACTCTTCAATAACAGGATTTTTGGCTGGATCTTAAAGAGGCTGGGGACGTTTCCTGTTAAAAGGGGTTCAATAGACAGGTGGGCAATCTCAGAGGCAACAAAGAGGTTAAGAGATGGGAGGGTAATTGTAATCTACCCGGAAGGCGCAAGAAGCAAGGATGGCAGACTGAGTGACCCAAAGAGGGGCATCGGTATGCTGGTTGCCCTGTCAGGGGCCATGGTAATACCTTCCTTTATTATGGGCACCGACAGCGTATTACCAAGGGGTGCAAGGAGAATAAGGCTCAATCCTGTGAGATTATATCTTGGCAATCCATTAGACTTTTCAAGTTCAAAAAATGTCAAGAAGGGGAAGGAGTTATATACGGAGATCAGCGAGGAGATAATGAGGGCGATTGGGGATCTTGAGGCCAAGGCAAAGGGGATGGATTGATGGAGATAATAGTTGCCAGGAATTCAGGGTTCTGTTTTGGCGTCAAGAGGGCAGTAAACCTCGCCTTCGATGCCGTAAAAAGTCATAAGAAGGATATATATAGTCTCGGCCCGATAATCCACAACCCCCAGGTTGTGGAGGCGCTGGCCAAGGAGGGGGTGGGACAGGTAAACTCGATCGACAAGGTCAAAGAGGGTTCTTTAATACTAAGATCCCACGGCATCTCTTCTCCCGAAATCCTCGATGATGCAAGATCGAGGGGGTTAAACATAATTGATGCTACCTGCCCCTTTGTTAAGAAGGCACAGCAATATGCAAGGAGGCTTGTGGAGGAGGGATATCAGGTTATCCTTGTAGGTGATGAGCAGCACCCGGAGGTTAAGAGCATAATTGGCCATGCCGGCGGGGATTGCATCGTGGGAGAGGATTACGACTCAATAAGGGCCCGGATCAAAAGTAAAAAAATAGGGATACTTACACAAACCACACAGGACTATAGCATATTTTCAGATATTATAGTAAAATGCTTAAAAGATGCCGAAGAGGTTAAGATATTTAATACAATTTGTGATGCAACAGGGTTAAGACAAGAAGAGGCGGTTGAACTTGCAAGGAAGGTTGATCTTATGCTTGTGATAGGCGGAAGAAACAGCGCCAATACTACAAGGCTTGCAACGATATGCCGTGAGACAGGTAGGGATGTCCGTTTGATCGAGACTGAAGAGGAGATTGATGATGCATGGTTTAAAAATATCGGAAGGGTTGGCATAACTGCCGGCGCTTCCACCCCTATCTGGTTGATAGAGGGCGTAGTAGATCGTTTAAAAAAAATAAAGAACCAGGAGGTATAATCTTTATGGCAAGAGAGAAAGAGAATATTGTGACTGAGAAGGGATGGAGTGAGGCATCAGTCGAGTTGGCAGAGCTGTATGAGGAGAGCTTCAAGAACCTTGAGGAGGGTACCATTATAGAAGGTACCATAGTATCTGTCCAGAAGGATGGGGTTGTGGTGGATATTGGATACAAGTCTGAGGGCATTCTCCTGCTGGAGGAATTTTCTCCAGGTGAGGTCTCAAAGCTTGTTGTAGGAGAAAAGATCCGCGTTTATCTTGAGGAGAGAGAGGATGACGACGGGAATCCGATCCTCTCCAAGGATAAGGCCGACAAGATGAAGGTATGGGAAGACCTTGAGAGGGCCCATTCCGATGGTGACATTGTCGATGGAAAGGTAATCTCCAGGATAAAGGGAGGAATGATAGTAGACCTCGGAGTCAAGGCGTTCCTGCCCGGTTCCCAGATAGATCTCCGTCCTGTTAAGGACCTTGATCAACTGATCGGCAAGACATTTCCCATGAAGATAATCAAGGTTGACCACAGGAGAGGAAATGTTATCGTCTCCAGGAGGATCTTGCTTGAGGAGGCCCGTGACAAGAAGAGACAGGTGACGCTTTCGGCCTTGCAGGAAGGACAGGTTGTAGACGGTATAGTAAAGAATATAACAGAATACGGTGTATTTATAGACCTAGGCGGCATAGATGGTCTTCTTCATATAACCGACATATCATGGGGAAGAGTAAACCACCCATCCGAGCACTTTATGGTAGGGGATAGGGTGAAGGTGACAATCTTAAGATATGACAAGGAGACAGGGAGGGTGTCTCTGGGCTTTAAGCAGATGTCGCCGGATCCCTGGAGCGAGATAGAAAAGAAGTATCCGATAGGATCAAGGGTCAGGGGGAAGGTCGTCAGTCTTGCAGACTATGGGGCCTTTGTAGAGCTTGAAGGAGGGGTTGAAGGTCTTATTCATATATCAGAGATGTCATGGTCCCATGATGTCAGGCATCCATCAAAGGTTGTCGCAGTTGGAGATATCGTGAATACCGTAGTCTTGAGTCTGGACAAGGCAGAGAGGAAGATATCGCTCGGCATGAGGCAGCTTGAGGCGAACCCATGGGAGATAATAGAGAAGAGGTATCCGGTAGGAACAAAGGTTGAAGGGAAGGTGAGGAGCATAACTGAATTCGGTGTCTTCGTTGGTCTTGATAACGGCATAGACGGACTGATACATCTGTCGGACATGTCCTGGACAAGGAGGCTTACCCATCCGTCCGAGATATTCAAGAAGGGCCAGAAGGTGGACGCAGTTGTGCTTAAGATAGATAAGGAGAAAGAAAGGATATCCCTTGGATATAAGCAGCTTACGCCTGATCCATGGAATAAGGAGATACCGGAGAAATATAAAATTGGAGATCATGTTAACGGAAAGGTTGTTAAGATAGCGGATTTTGGTATCTTTGTCGAGCTTGAAGACGGGGTAGACGGGCTTATCCATATAAGCGAGATAGACCTTGAGCCCTCAAAGAAGATCGAAGAAAAGATCAAGGCCAATGACCTGGTAACTGCCCGTATTATTAAGGTGGATACTGTGGAGCGCAAAATTAGTCTTTCTATTAAGGCATACAAGAGGGATGTCGAGAGGAAGGACACGGAGGAGTATCATAAGTCGCAGGGAGAGGCCGAGATGAATATAGGTTCAGTTGCCGGCAAGAAGAAAAAGAATGAGAAATAACGAGGCGGGCTGCGGATGAGGAAGAGACCTTTGCTCATAGGTTTTCTGATATTCATCCTTATAGCAGTCTTCTTTTTTATCTTTGTTTATGGTTCGACCATTCTTATCGAAAGATCACCAATAACGGATGATGGGATTGCTATAATCAGGATCACGGGTGTTATACTGGAGTCAGGCTCTACAATAGAGGAGCTTGAAAAGTATAGCCAGAATCCATCAATTAAGGCAATTATCCTGCGGATCGATAGCCCGGGCGGTGGAGTGGTTCCTTCCCAGGAGATATATGGGGAGGTCAGGAAGGTCAAGGACGAAGGCAAGAAGAAGATCATTGTGTCTATGGGTTCTGTGGCAGCCTCAGGCGGATATTATATAGCCTCAGCATCAGACAGGATAGTTGCCAATCCGGGAACCTTGACCGGCAGCATCGGTGTTATAATGGAGCTTGCAAATTTTGAGGGTCTTCTGAATAAGGTTGGGATTGAGAGCGTAGTAATAAAATCTGGCGAAGTCAAAGATATCGGATCTCCCTTTCGGAAGATGAGCGAAAAGGAGAAGGGTATACTTCAAGGTCTTCTTGATGATATTCATGCTCAGTTTATTGATGCCGTAGCGACCGGAAGGGGCCTTAAAAAGGAAGACATAAGATTGCTTGCTGATGGAAGGGTCTTCACCGGAAGACAGGCAAAGGAGTTAGGGCTTGTCGATGAACTTGGAGGTCTTCAGGACGCCATAAAGATAGCGGCTGACGCCGTTGGGATAAAAGGTAAACCGAAGATTGTCGAGACAAAAAAACGCTTTTCTATTATTGACTTCTTAAAGGATTTTAGCCTGTTAAATATGGAGAAGATAGCGCCTTCAAGGAATGGGACAATAAGCCTTAAATACATGCTTGCATATTAGAACCTGTTTCCCATGACCTTCCTGGTATCCTATCCTTTTTTTTGAAGACGAGCTTCTTAGGTTCATTTAATTTATATACAGGAGGTTTATTCCATGACCAAGGCAGATATGATAGAAAAGATCTCAGAAAAAGTTAACAGCCTGACGGCGAGAGAGACGGAGATCATAGTAAATTCTATCTTTGACAGCATCAAGGATGCCCTTGCCAGGGGCGACAAAGTAGAGATAAGGGGATTCGGGAGCTTCAGGTTAAGGGATAGGAGGATGAGGGTAGGGAGAAACCCGAAGACAGGAGTTCAGGTTAACGTCCCTGCGAAGAAAGTCCCCTTTTTTAAAGCCGGCAAGGAGTTGAAGGAGTTTGTGGATAGCTAATAATTCATGGTGATTACTCCGTGGTCTCCTTATCATAGGCACATCCCAGGACCAAATCTACCTCTATTAGGATCGCTTTGAGGGCAAGACTTTATATCCCACCGGGAATATAAGTGTTGAGAGGGAATCCCTAGAAATCAGACAAAATTGTTGTGAATTATCAAAATTGTATGCCCTTTCTGAAAGCTTAATTATCCAGATAGTCTCCTTTGCCTTGATTTTATAATATCTTCCCAACATTTACCATAAATCCCATCTGGCATATTTATTGCTAGTATAATATATATCAAACTTAACATAAATTTGACTTGACAATCATTAATAGTAAGCATATATACAGGTCGAATATACTAATAGCCAATTAGCAATATTATACTAAGATATGCACCAATTAAGTATGATTCAAATTAATAGGAGTAGGAATTTATGAAGATTATAAATAAGATGATGGCCATTGCAGCGTGAAGATTCTTTATCAAAGGGGAATGAAACCTTTACGGATTGGGAAAAAGCAAAAAAGAGAATCCGTGAAAAGTTTTAGTAAAATAGTATCATATATGCTATTATGAGTCTCAAAATGGAATCAAAACCGCGATATTTCATACCTCCTGCTGATCATTTCTTCCTGTTTGGTCCGCGCGGCACGGGCAAGACGTGGTTGACGCAGAGGTGTTTTCCTCAGGCGCTCCGGGTGGATCTGCTGGAGCCGGAGACCTTGCGTTCGCTGTCTGCGCAATCCAGGTTCGTCCTCACTCATAGAAAAAAGAATTCAAAGGGAAACTTAGAAAATCTCCCCTGACCCTCTTTTCCAAAGAAGGGAATAAATTAATTCCCCCTTTAGCAAAGGGGGATGAAGGGGGATTCGAATGCAACTTTGTCTGATGGTTTATTTTTTTATATCCCAGTCATAATACCATGTCAGATAAAACTGTATCTTGCCGGATCCTTCGTTAAAACCGGGAAAACGTTCAAAGGCATAATCTATACCTAGCCTGAAGGGGGATTTTTTGAACTCCATACCAATGGCCTCGCTATAGGCATTATAGAACTCCTTGTTCCTGCCCCTGAAACGGTATCTGAACTCTGCAAAGGTATTAAAGGTGATATTCCCCGGAAGGGTAGTCCTATTGAGGTGAGTATTTATGATCTCCGGTTCAGATCTATTGTGATTGGTCGGGAAACGCCCTTTGAATACAAGTTCCGTGTCTATGAGGATGGTCGGGTGGAACCCTTCTCTGGTTGAATGTATGGAGACCTAAGTCGGATTATCCTATTGAGACCATACAAGGTCAAAAGGGATCTGGAGCCCAAAGGTAACGGCTCTTCGATCAAATGTAGCAAAATCAAAATCACGTGTGAAGGAATAGCCAAAAAATACCCAGTGATATTTGGTAATAGCGAAGTATCCCACCGTACGATCACTCCTAGGGGTTATCCCGAGGCGAAGATATGAGTTTTTTGTTGCGAAAGTATTGCTTATGATCAGCGAGAATCGGCCAGACTCACGTGGGTCATTGTAATACATAGCAGAGAGGTAATTGTAATCACCATAATATTTATCGAATCCCACCCCGTATACAAAGAGGTTCTTTTTGTCAGTGGGTTTTTCTGGTTCATCTATGTGGATATAACGGACTTGAAGTTTGGCCACATAACCTTTTGTCAGAACCTGTTCTGTGCTCAATTGATAAGATTCGTCTAATTCGCGGATCCGCACATAACTACCATATGAGGATTTTCTATAGTCCAGAAAGTATCCACCCACCTCACCACCCTTCTGCCAATTTCCTAGGAAACCAATAGCGTACGCCTGTCCATAGTCAATGCGGATCGATTTATCCAGGAAAGTTTTATGATTGCTATCTCGAATATAGTCATAGACTAGGGTGACTCCATCTGCCGCAAGAAGGGGCTTTATTCCAAGACCAAGGACTAGAGAAACAAGAATTAAAAAAAGAGACCTTCCCTTATGAACCATATTTTACCTCATGCCTTGGTTTCCATTTTTTGGTTATATATCTGCGCCATAGCCAAATAAATAGAGATACAAAGCGTAAGAATGTATTGTAAATTCCATACGCTGGATATATAAAAAGGGCAGGCAAATAATACCTGAAAACAGGCAATTTTTTTTCCACGGTTATAAATGGGTAAATTTCAAGGGCAAGATAAAAGAGATAAAGAAATGCTAAGCCTGCCCAGAACTTATTTACAATAAGGGCGAGGAATGAGAGAACCTTTAGCGGATCACTTAAAATAACATAGAAGTTGTAAAGCATCTCGAACTTTAACCTTCTTGGTATGGCTGGATTAAACAATATCTTTAGGTAATATCCAGAAAGCCTGTAAAATCCTGGATTCCAACCAAATAACCTCTGCCGTGTTAGATCTTTCCAATTGTCGGGGGAAACCGTCCAAACAGGTTCATTTGCAAAGGCGATGCGGCCACCGTTTAGTAGGTCAATAAGCGTGCGTTCCAGGTCCTCTCCTGGAAAAATATTAGAGTGAAGAGGCTGGAGATATCTAAGACGGTCGGTTTTGAAGAGCCCTGCCGCACCCGAGATGCAGCTAACGCTCAAGGTCTTATCTTGAAAGCGTTTACCTATCTCCATGGATTTAGCATACTCGTAACGCTGGAGACAACTGACAAAATTTTTCCCATCGAAATTTTCACGTTTTCGCCGGCATGGAAGAACATAAAAAGCTACACCTGTGTTGCCTTCTTCCAATAGAGAGGTAGGGAGAAACATGTTTTGGATACGACTATCATCATCCAGCAACAGGGTGTACTGCGTATGAACCCACTGTAACCCGGTTTCTATTGCCTTTGGTTTTCCCATATTTTCTTTCAATGAATAGACTTGAGCACCCATTCGGCGAGCAACCTCTACGGTATTGTCTGTACTGGCATCGTCGATAATGATAATACGCTCGCATGGAATAAATCGACGAAGGTGCTCAATAGTATATTCAATTGCTTTTCCTGTATTACGACAGGGGATAAGAACGGTGATCTGGGACAGGTCCGACTCATATTTCCTTGGAATAGCACGATGCATAATCTCGATATAGACTTTCAACCCATCGGCCAAAATAAGGAAAAGAAATAGCCAGAAAAAGTTGTATACTGCTTGCAAGTTTGGAGAAATAGGGAGTTGCACTACTCCTATCCGGACAAAGATAGCTACGGTTATACCGGCCATTGTTATCGAAATGGCATATGCCGCGACCCGGCCCATTAGATGCAGAACCCGGGTTTGAAGACTATCATTTAAGACCACCTTAAGTCGTGCATAGGGGATGAGTGCATTAAGGAGATGAAGGCCAGACTCTGTTTCTAAGTGAATACCTATTTTCCAGTGATCCTCTTCGCGGCTACTCCATACAGGTTTTCCTCTTCCAGAAACAGACTGGCCTGGTACCTGAATCTCCAAAGCCATTTCCTGAGAAAGAGGACCAGGATCTTCTTCAGCCTTTAGCAATAAGCCTGTAGAACTAACATCTATTGTAGTGGTAACAATTACTCGGTCGCGAAGGATCAATCGGCATGGAAGAGCTGCACTGTATCGGGGGGCAGATCGGTGCAGGTCGCTTTCACGAATAAAAGCTCGGGCGGCTGCTGTAAGAAGTCCCAACAATGCAATCGTGTGTGTATGTGGAGTGCTCTCCTCTCTTTCCCAGGTCTCTGATGGGCAATAGAGCCAAAGGATTAACTTGTGTTTTTGCATATCTGACATGGAACTGAACCGGATCCCTACTGAAGCACCATACGAGAAGGTTTCGTTGCGTTTTATCTTACCTTTCAGAATGAGTGTTTCCTCTCCTATCCGACCTATTTCTATCTCTATTTCTTGGGGAAGGATCACAGGCGTTGCCATATTTAATGATAGCCCGGTTTCACTTGCATCAACTATATTGGCTTGCCATTTATCACCAGGTCCGATTAACGTGCAGACTCCAGCTCGAGAGATTCTTGGGTTATCTCGTTTCTGAGATCGGCCGTGAGCCGCGGCAGCTCCTGCAGTAAGGAGGGTGAGGTTATAAAGAGACCAGAAACCTCCTAATAAAATTAGTTGCCATGAGATTGCCCCCTTGACGCTGAGAAAGAGTCCGATGCCAAGCCCTAGAATCTGAATTCCCAACAAAACAAGGAGCGGAAAGGACGGGGCTGAAATAAACCATTGCCGTGTCTTTGCCACAGAGGCCCAAATGGCTGAGATATCTGTTATTTCGTAAACTGAAGACCATAATGGATGGCGATGATAATTTGCTAAAATGTGGCGAGCAATAATCTGTGAAATAAAGAAGGGCATGAAATATCCTAAAAATGTCTTAAGGGGAGCCACGATGGGAGGTAACCCAAGTAGGAAGGCCATTGGTGCTATCATAAAGACGAGTCGTGGGAATATAATAAGATCATTCAGAAGTAGACTGAGATATCCCAACCGTTGACCCAAGGTTAATTTAGGCCATAGTGGTAAGCCCTTAAGGAAAAGCTTGAATGCTTGGCGAATCCTGTTTGCCCGATTACGGAAAAATGTCTTAGTTTCCTCTGCGGATGTATGTAAGGCTAAATTTTGATTGAGGTAAACTGAA
This sequence comes from Nitrospirota bacterium, assembly GCA_016234185.1. GTDB lineage: Bacteria > Nitrospirota > Nitrospiria > JACRHA01 > JACRHA01 > JACRHA01. The sequence goes on along the minus strand of JACRHA010000126.1, from coordinate 384 downwards.
TGCCAGCCTTTCGAATGAAACAAGGCTGAAAGGTGTAGATCTATGGCTGACATATTTGTTTTGAAACCAGAGACTTCACTCAGGGCTGAACGCCTATAGATTACTCCGGTCCCGCAGGATACGGCGGCTCCATATCTATCAAGTCCTGGCTCAATGACATTAAAGAATAGTTGTTCCTCATGAGGGATGTCTCGGCTGAGAAGAAGTGCCTGCTGGAAAGGATCGCTGTTAATGTTATAAAAAGGCGTCTGGACAAAGGCCACCTTCTGGTCTTTAAAAAAGCCTGTGGTCTCTCTCAAGAAACTCCTTACCGGTACATGATCGCAATCGAATACTGCTACCAGATCACCAGTTGAATATTTCAAGCCATTATTAAGGTTTCCT
>JACRHA010000125.1 GCA_016234185.1 Nitrospirota bacterium | reverse complement strand
TAGAGAGGAAAAAGATGGCAATACCTATTGTTATGGCAGAATCGGCAACATTAAATGCGGGCCAGTGGTAATTTCCTATATAGAAGTCGAGAAAATCGACTACCTCTCCAAAGCGTATTCTGTCAATAAGGTTTCCTATGGCGCCGCCGGCTATGAGGGAGATGCTTACTTGTGCCGCCCTGTCAGTCTTGAATGGTTTCAGGAAGAGATACCACAGGATGAACAGTGCTATTACTGATGTAATAAGGAAGAATATGAACCGGAAACCGTCGGCCCTGTCTGCAAGCAGCCCGAAGGCCGCACCCCGGTTCCGGATATATGTGAGGCTGAAGAAATTATTAATTACCGGTATCGATTCATGGAGGCGTATTGTCCTCCGGATAATATGCTTTGAAAGTTGATCCAGGAAAACAATAATGCCGGATGAAATAAGGAATGAGATATATCTATTTATGCCCTTCTCCATCTATTTAAAGGGGCTAGCGTCGCCCTAGGTTATGGCAGATAAACACTTTACGCAGAGAGCAGGGTGGACACTATCTTTGCCCACCGAGCTTTTATAGTTCCAGCATCTTTCGCATTTATAGCCTGATGCCTTGCCAACATCAATCCTGCCTACTCCGCATAGGCTGGTAAAACGGGTCTCAGGCAGCATTCCCTCGAGAGGAGAGACTGATACCTCTGAGACAATGAAGATGAAGGGAAGGATATTTTCATGTGCCTTCAAAAGTCCAAACCACTCTTCATTGGCATAGATAGCTACCGAGGCCTCGAGGGAACTCCCGATAAGACGTTCCTGTCTTGCCTTCTCCAGGAGCGCCATGACATGATTGCGGGCATCCCTGAGCCTCTCCCATTTTAACCCAAGATCCTGGTCCTTGTATCTCTCATCCGCCTCAGGAAACCTCGACAAAAATACACTTTCTTCTGACTTCTGACTTCTGACGGCTCGACTGAGCTCGCCGAAGTCTTCTGACTTCTGTTTAGGCAGATATTCCCATAGTTCCTCGGCAGTAAAGGAGAGTAGGGGGGCCATCAACTTTGTAAGGGATAGCAGGATCTGATACAGGGCGGTCTGGGAGGACCTTCTTTCCAGCGAATCCTTCCCTGCTGTATAGAGTCTGTCCTTCAATATATCCAGATAAAAGGAACTCATCTCGACTGCGCAGAAGTTATTCAGGGAGTGAAAGACGAGATGGAATTCAAATTCCAAATACCCCCTTTTCGCCTTCTCTATCAAGATCTGCAGGCTGTGAAGTGCCCAGCGGTCTATCTCTGTAAGTTTGTTATGAGGGACAAGGTCTATATCCGGATCAAAATCATATAGGTTTCCAAGGAGGAACCTGCATGTGTTTCTGATCTTCCTGTATGCCTCTGCAAGGTGGCAAAGGATCTCATCAGACACCCGGACATCATCTCTGTAATCTGACGCAGCAGCCCAGAGCCTGAGTATCTCTGCGCCATACTTATTGATTACCTCCTGAGGCGCAACCACATTTCCGGCTGACTTGGACATCTTCTTCCCGTTCCCGTCAACTACAAATCCATGAGTAAGGACTGCATTGTACGGGGCCTGTCCGTCAGACAGCAGGGCAGTAAGCAGCGAACTGTGAAACCATCCCCTGTGCTGATCCGACCCCTCTAAGTAGAGATCTGCGGGCCATTTCAGTTCTTGCCGCCTCTTAAGGACAGCTGCATGGCTCACGCCGGATTCAAACCAGACATCCAGGATGTCCTCCTCCTGCTGAAAACGGTTTCCTTTGCATGCCGGACATGATTGCCCTTCCGGCAACAGTTTATCTGCTGTCCTTGAGAACCATATATCGCTCCCTTCCCCTGTCTTCTCCATCTGATCTGCCACATAATTTACGATATCCTGTGAGAGGACCACCTCCTTGCAGTCGAGGCAGGTAAAGGCGACGATAGGCACCCCCCATGCCCGCTGGCGCGAGATACACCAGTCAGGGCGGCCCTCCATCATACCAAGGATCCTGTCCTTCCCCCATTTTGGTATCCATTTGATATCGTTTTTGATGGCATTAATTGCCCGCTCCCGCAACATACTATCTTCCATTGATATAAACCACTGCTCTGTGGCGCGAAAGATCACAGGGTTCTTGCACCGCCAGCAGTGGGGATAGGAGTGGGTGATGGTTTCTTCTTTTAAGAGCATACCGCGATCTTTGAGCAATCCAATGATTTCTTTGTTTGCCTCAAATACCTTTTGACCGGCAAATATGCCGGCATCTTGTGTAAATTTTCCATGATGATCCACCGGAGCATAGACTTCGAGGCCATACTTAAGGCCAACCTCATAGTCTTCCTGTCCGTGACCAGGCGCAGTATGGACACAGCCTGTCCCTTGCTCCAATGTGACATGATCCCCGAGTATAATGGGTACCTTACGATCTACCCAGGGGTGCCGGCAAATAATATTTTCCAGTTCCCTTCCGGTCCAAGACCCTTCTGTTATCTCATATGCATCCGGATTAAAGCCAAGTGCTTTCATACACGATTCGATAAGGTTTTGTGCAAGGATAAGTTCGCCAGCCGGAGTTTTTACATGGCGATAAGTAAAATAAGGATGCAGTGCAATTGCCTGATTGGCTACGAGCGTCCATGGGGTAGTAGTCCAGATAACTATATGGGTTCCCTTAACCGGGTCGATGCTGAACTTTCCCAGGGGATTTACGACCGGAAACATCACATAGATCGATGGCGAGGTGTGATCTTGATACTCGACCTCTGCCTCTGCCAGGGCGGTCTCATCAAAGGAACACCAGAGAACAGGCTTTTTCCCCTTATAGACTGACCCGGTTGCTACGATCTTGCCGAATTCGCGGACTATTGCTGCCTCGTAATCAGGTGTCATGGTGAGATAGGGATTATTCCAGTCTCCGAAGACACCAAGCCTTTTAAACTCATTGCGCTGGATATCAACAAACCTATCCGCATACTCACGGCAGCGCCTGCGGATTTCAAGTTTACCCATCCCCTCCTTTTTCGAGCCTAAATCCTTTAATACCTGATGTTCGATGGGAAGGCCGTGGCAGTCCCACCCCGGGACATAAGGGGAACTATGACCATCCATTGCCTTGGATTTTATTATCAGATCTTTTAATATCTTATTTAAGGCATGTCCCTGATGAATATGTCCATTTGCGTAAGGGGGGCCATCATGGAGGATGTATCTTAGAGGACCCTTCGTCTTGTCCTGAAGCTTCCGGTATATCTCCTCCTTTTCCCACTTGTCCAGGATCCTTGGTTCAAGCCTGCCTAGATCCGCCTTCATGGGAAAATTGGTCTTGGGTAGATTTAGCGTATCTTTATAATTTATCTTTTTTTCCATATGGTTATTGGTGTTTACGGTCGCTTTATAAGGTCTTTATATATGTAGGAAAATAGTAACATCCATCCCTTTTATTGTCAATACACAAAGATGCGTATTATTTATATTATTAAGGGGCTAGATAGCTTTTTGGACAATAAAGAACCCCCTGTTGTGCAGGGGGTTCTTTGAGAGAAGAGGGTGATGAATAGGGTTTATGCTGCCAATGGCATCTCCTCTTCATTGTCTGCCCTCTTCTCGACATCTACTCCAGGTGCCGGCAAGGTCCATGTGCACCACGTACACGTAAGCATAAACGAAACAATCGTGCCCATTATCATGGAGACGAGGAGGATGCTGGTATATGGGAGGGCAGAATCTTCACCTACAGGGACCGAGACCTCTTCCCGTTCAGGTCCTCTGAGAATGGAAAAAAGGGGTTCCTTTACTCCCTTTACTGTTATTCCCTTTTTCTCAAGCCCGCGTCTTGCTATCTCTTTCTTTATTTCCTCGTTCATGGGCCTGGAAAACATCAATGCCTTTGCAGGGCTTACAACAGTTGGTAAAGGAAGGACAACCTCCCTTGTCTCCTGGATCGTGGATTTCAGATCCCTTATCTCAGAGTATCCTGTAACGTCTTCAAACACCTCACCCATGGCTCCTACCTTCTCAGTATTGTAAGAAAACCATAGGGCCCTGTCCAGGTCCGCAGTCAGTTCCCCAGTCATCCCCCTCTCTGTCTTATTTCCGGTAAGCTCCTGTAACATCTCCTCTGTCTTATTGTTCGTAATACCCGTGCTCTCTTCGAGATTATAAGTTCTGATAGCCGGATAAGTATTTCCAGCCATAAAAAACATTCCGATCACTGCGGTTATTAGAATTCCGCCCATAAACCATCTTTTCATTTTATAACCCCCGACATTTGGAAGGATAATAGGCACCCAGTTCCTCTTTTTCGGAAGTGCCCATTGTCCCTGTTTTATCAATTTACGCCTCATCTCAAGTTAAGCTGCTATTGAGACATCTGTCTCATCTTCTTCAGTCTTTGCTCCTTCATGTGTTGGACAAGATATGGTCCATGAAAAGAAGCAGAATGCCGCTGCCCCAAGCGTCATTCCGACCAGAAGGAAATTTGTGTAAGGTAGTACTCCATCTTCTCCTACCGGAACTGATATCTCTTCCTGATTAAGACCTATTGGGCCCGACCCCTTGAACCTCGTTACTGCATCCATTTTGATGGCCTCTCCAAGTTGCTCCTGATGTTTGCCTGCGGCGAACATCGAATTATATCTGGTGGATGCCTCATCCCTTATGGCAATACCAAGGCCTTCCTGGAATTGGTGAACCTTGTGACTAAGAAGGGCATAGTTAACTACCGCCCGACCTATCTCTTCCTGCATATTCCCTGCCCCTCTCCGGCGGAGCACTGAATCGTCTCTGATCGCCTTTCCCAGTTCTTCCTGGAGCCTGCCTGTGTTTGTATTCCACTCGAAACGGGCCTGTGAATTATCCCTTATTGCCCTTCCCATCTCCTCCTGAAGCCTGACATGATCGATCATCATGTTGTAGTGTGTAACAGCACTGTCCCTTATTTCCCTACCTAATGTCTCCTGTGAAAAACCTATTGGGCCTATTGATGCGAATGCTGTACCTAAAGCAAATATGACGATTGCCAGGAAGATGGTTGCTGTCATTATTGAGATTACTGCCCCCTTTTTCATCTTAATCTCCTCCTTTTACTATAAAAGAGAGATTATAATTTTCAATCTCATTATAATTCTCTTTTTTCAAAGATTCTATAACCTGTTGGGATGATTTTTCTCCCCCCTTTGAGGGAGGTCCCAACTGCCAAATTCTTCTTTTAATAATAGATAGCTTCAATTACTATGCCAAATGGTTATCTTATTGAAAATCAAGGAAAATTCCTTTTCGTGGTAGGTTCTAGGATTAAGGGGATGTTACTTTATTGAGGCAGCATAAGTATGATTTGCAAGGATACTGATAATAGTTTTGGTATTTCAATTAGTTGTGGAAATATTACCTCTCAGTCACACTATTACCTTTGGGTAACATAATGGCCCCGCCCGCAAATGGCGGGGCCATTATGTTAAAGAAAATATCTATGGAAACGTTGTGTTATGTAAGGGGAATAATAGTTATTGTTCTTAGGCTAATTGTGCCTCTTGACTATCTTCTTCGTCATATATAAGTATGGGTAAGCCCTTTCCGGTTATCACGTTCTCATTGATTATACATTCTTTAACATTATTCTTTGAGGGAATCTCGTACATGAGGTCAAGCATCACCTCTTCAAGGATAGCCCTGAGCCCCCTTGCTCCTGTCCTAAGGGTAATGGCTTTTTTCGCTATTGCCGACATGGCCTCTTTTGTAAC
>JACRHA010000124.1 GCA_016234185.1 Nitrospirota bacterium | reverse complement strand
GGGTCTATACCGGAACGCATAGCCTGGGATATGAGCCTTCCTACGGCCTCATTCTGGGAACCCTCGCATCCCCCTGCCTTCCCCATGTTGCAGAAGATCTCAAAGGGCCTTCCCTTCTCATCCTCATTTATCGTTACATAGAGGTCACCGCAGGAGGTCCTTATCCTGGTAGTGGAGCCTGTAGTCCTCTTTGGCCTGGGCCTCGGTGTAATAGGATGGCCATTTGGTGACTTTTGCTTCTCCTCGGCCTTGCCATTTCCTATGTTTAAAACCTGCTCCTCCCTGCTCTTATCCCTGTATATCGTTACCCCCTTACAATCCGATTTGTATGCAAGCATATATACACCCCTTACATCCTCGATTGTCGCCTCATGGGGGAAATTTACTGTCTTTGATACAGCATTGTCTGTAGCCTTCTGGAAGGCTGCCTGCATCTTTATATGCCATTCTGGTGTGATATCGTGGGATACAACAAATGTAGACCTGACCTCCTTCGGTATCTCTTTCATGTCTTCTATTGAACCCTTTTCAGCGATGCTCCTCATAAGGGATTCGGAATAAAACCCTCCCTCCTTTGCTACCCTCTCAAATATAGGGTTTACCTCCACCAGCTCATTTTTATCCAGGACGTTCCTTACATAGGAAATAGCAAAGAGAGGCTCTATACCGCTTGAGCAGTTTGATATTATCGATATGGTGCCTGTAGGCGCTATGGTTGTTACCGTTGCATTTCTCAGCACCATGCCCCCCTTTTTGTTATTTATGCTCTTGTCAAAGTTTGGAAATGGGCCCCTCTTCTCGGCCAATCGGGCAGAGGCCTCATTTCCCCTCTCTGAGATAAAGGACATAACCTCCTCTGCTGTCTTTACAGCCTTCACCGAATTATAGGGGATCCCCATCTCGATCAGCATATCGGCAAAACCCATTACCCCAAGGCCGATCTTCCTGTTCGCACGTGTCATCTCAGCAATCTTCTTTATAGGATACCTGTTCATATCGATCACATTGTCAAGGAAATGGACCCCTTTTTCAACTATATTACCAAGCTTTTTATATGCGATCTTCCCCTCTGAGACAACCTTTGACAGGTTAACGGAGCCAAGATTACAAGATTCGTATGGCAATAGAGGCTGCTCACCGCATGGGTTGGTAGATTCTATCTCGCCTATGGCAGGGGTAGGGTTGTCCCTGTTGATCCTGTCAAGGAAGATGATCCCCGGGTCGCCATTCTTCCATGCCATCTCGGTTATCAGATCAAATACCTCCTTTGCCTTGCAGGTCCGCTCAATCTTCTTTGTCCTCGGATTAACAAGTTCAAACTCAGAATCGGACACAACGGCCTTCATGAACTCCTCGGTGATGCCTACTGATATATTAAAGTTGTTCAGCGAAGAGTCGTCCTTTTTACATACAATAAAATCAAGTATGTCGGGGTGGTCTACCCTTAATATCCCCATATTAGCGCCGCGCCTGGTTCCTCCCTGCTTTACAGCCTCTGTCGCCGAATTAAAAACCCTCATAAAGGAGATAGGGCCCGATGCAACACCGCCTGTAGACCTCACCTTGTCGTTCGCAGGTCTTAGCCTTGAGAAGTTAAAACCCGTCCCGCCGCCTGATTTATGGATCAGGGCAGTATCCTTTATGGCCTCAAAGATAGAATCCATGGAATCTTCCACAGGGAGGACAAAGCATGCAGAAAGCTGCTGGAGTTCCCTGCCGGCATTCATCAATGTCGGGGAGTTGGGGAGGAACTCAAGGTTCGATATAATCTGATAAAATTCAGAGGCAAGGCCATTTATATCTGCATCCTTATCATAGAGGGTATCTGCAGAGGCTATATTCCTTGCCACCCTCCAGAACATCTCCTCGCAGGTCTCAATAATGCGGCCATGTTCATCCTTTGCAAGGTATCTCTTTTCTAATACCTTAATGGCGTTAGGAGACAATGCCGGGCCCTTTGCCCTGAGATGCATTGCCTTATCTGTTGTGACAGCAGATAAGGCCGACCCTTTATCATCGGCGGCAGCCTTGGCACTACTTCCATGAAAAATAGGCATCTGATTGACCTTATCCATAAAGGACTCCTCCACTATAAATAGTATGTATTCAAATTATTCCACACCTAATCTTGCGTCCTTCCTGTATACATCAAAAAAGGGGGACTGTCAAGGAAAAAATCAATATATTGTGTTAAGAGTTTATAAAAAACCGATATGTAGTGGATTGTCTGTGGATTCCCTGTGCAAAGAGTGGTGGATAAAGGGCAAGTTACCCCTTACAATCCTGGCAGATGCCGTGGAACCCCACGCAATGGGATGAGATATCAAAGCCGGTCTTTTTCCCTACCTCCTCCTCCATCTCCTTCAATGAGGCGGGATCTATATCTATGTCCATCACCATACCGCAGAGGCTGCAGGTGACATGGTAATGTCTGGATAGATTGGAATCAAACCTCGAGTATTCACCGCTGCACTGAAGCTCGGAGATATCCCCAGTCTCCTTCAATTGCCTCAGATTTCTATATACAGTCCCAAGGCTTATATGAGGGAGTCTCTTTCTCACCTCCGCATATATCGTCTCCGCACTCGGGTGAGATGCCCCCTCCAGGGCCTCAAGTATGATCTCCCTCTGTTTTGTCATCCTTAAGACAGTAGTCATCTCTTCAGGCCTTCGTCTCAACAGTCACCTTCCTCACATATACCTTATATATGCCGGAATCTTCAATGATCTGAATAAATTCATTGCCTGTGCTTTTACACCAGACAGGCATATCTTTTTTTATCCCTTCGTCATCGGAGAGGACCTCAAGGATATCTCCCCCCTTCAACTCCTTTAGTTTCTGGGAGGTGAGTATTATAGGCATGGGGCAGTAGAGACCTAATGTATCGAGGGTATTTGCGGCCTCATTCATTCGGCCCCTTCCTCATCCTCATGGGAATGCTTTAATACAACCGGAGAGGGGAGGCCCTTCTTCTTATAATAATCATCAATTGCAGAATGGAGCGCCTCTTCTGCAAGGACCGAGCAATGGACTTTAACTTTCGGAAGGCCGTCTAAGGCCTCGATAACCGTCTTATTTGAGACCTTGAGGGCCTCTTCTATCGTCTTCCCCTTTACTATGTCGGTAACCATGCTGCTTGTCGCTATAGCTGCGCCGCAACCGAAGGTCTTAAACTTTGCCTCCTCAATTACACCCTCATTTATCTTAAGATAAAGCCTCATGATATCGCCGCATGTCGGATTTCCCACTGTCCCGACACCATCGGCGTCTGGAATTTCACCAACATTGTGGGGATTCATGAAATGATCCATTACCTTCTGGCTATACTCTTCCATCAGACTGACCTCCTCATGGCATCTTCATAAAGGGGAGACATCTCCCTCAAACGCTGAACAATGGGTGGAAGCACCTCCAGGATATAGTCAACATCCTCCTTCGTGTTATCCTTCCCGAGAGAAAAAACGAGCGATCCCTGGGTAATAGCAGGATCTACGCCTATAGCAAGGAGGACATGAGAGGCCTTTAGTGCCCTGGATGTACATGTCGAACCGCTCGATGCAGCAATCCCTTTCTGGTTTAAAAACAGGAGCATCGATTCTCCCTCTATATACTCCACACAGATACTTACATGACCGGGGAGCCTTCTTTCCGGGTGCCCTGTAAGATAGACCCTGTTGATCCCCTTTAGTAACCCATCGATCAGCATGCCGCGGAGACCGCTTAAATGCCCCATCCTGGATGGGAGCTCCCTCTTTGCTATCTCCGCCGCCCGTCCCATCCCTACTATCGCCGGGACATCCTCTATACCAGCCCTCTTCCCCTCCTCCTGGATACCGCCGTCAATCAGGGGCTGAACCCTCACGCCTTTTTTAAGATAGAGGGCTGCTGCCCCTTTAGGTCCATAAAATTGGCTTGCAGCAAGGCTCAAGGCATCGACACCTAACCTGGCAACATCTATCTCAACCCTCCCTGCCGTTGCCACGGCATCGGTATGGAGGTATACCCCTTTCTCCTTGGAAATCCTGGCTAATTCTGCTATCGGCTCTAATGTCCCGATCTCCCCATTTCCATGCATGATAGATACCAGTATGGTCTCAGGTGTTATGGCCTCTGCGAGGGAGCCCGGATCCACCAATCCATTTTTATCAACTGGGAGGTATGTGACCTTGAACCCTATCTTTTCTAGGGATTTAAGAGAGTGCATTACCGAGTGGTGTTCTATCTGGGATGAGATGATATGTTTCCCCTTCTTCTGATGGGCGTACGCAACCCCCTTTATGGCCAGGTTGTTCGCCTCTGTACCGCTTGAGACAAAGATGATCTCCTTTGGATCAGCGCCTATCAGCAGAGCAACCTTTTCCCTCGCCTCATCCAGAGCCCTCTTTGGTGCGCCCCCAAAGTAATGGAGGCTCAAGGGATTCCCAAAATCCTCCTTAAGGTATGGAAGCATGGCCTCCAGGACCTCAGGATGGATAGGGGTTGCTGCCATATGATCCATATATATCCTTCTCATGGATCCCTCCTTAAAATCCTACCTCTCATTACTATTACTCTTCCCTCAGTGCCGCTGCATTACCTGCTGCTACATTGGCAAGGCATTCGGGCGTACCTCTTTGGACCTTCTCGAGTTCTCTCCTTGCCGCCATGTCAAGCAGCACCCTGTCTGCCCCGAACTTCCCACACTCATACTTCTTGAGTTTCAAGGCATCTCTCTTCTTGTCAATATGTGCAAGGGCCTTGCTAAGCATTAAATTGTTATCCGGCTCAAATTCCAGCTTTCCGCCCACCATCTCCTCCCAGCCCTGGGAGATGGCATTTGTAACAATAGTGCTGGCACTCACCGGGGATCGGACACCAAAGATCACATAGCATCCGGATGCAACACAATATGTACCTATAGCCAGGGCCTTTTCGCACATATATTCAGGCGAAAAACCCACAGCAGGGATATCCGATATATCATCGCCTAATCCCCCTTCTTCTGCCATCTGGGTCAAGACTGTCAATATCCTTGAATTATCAACACATGAACCGAGGTGCAGGACAGGCGGGATTCCAATCGCCTCGCATACCTCCCTTAAGCCGGGCCCTGCGTGATCCATGGTCTCCGGTGTAAGGAGCCCGCTCTTTGCGCATCCGACAGCAGAGCAGCCGGTGGTCACTACAAGGACGTCATTCTTTATAAATTCCCTGGTAAGAAAGACGGTCGCCTCATCCTGTGGGGTCCTGGCATTGTTACATCCTACTATCGCGGCAACACCACGGATCCTCCCTGCCATAATGGCGTCATTAAGGGGCCTGAATGAGCCCCTGAAGCTTCCGCCCTGCATATAATCGATATACTCATGGGAGAAGCCGGCAATAAGTTCGCTTGAGAACTGGGGTATACTCACCTTCTCCTTTATCCTGTTGGGGAAGTTGTCTATCGAGGCCTTTATGATCTCCCTGGCGGTCTTCAGGGCGTGATGCTCGTCGAACTGGATATGCACTGATCCCGCCACTTTGGCCTTGGGCGACGTGGTTATAAGCTTGGTATGATAAAGCTTGGAAAGAGGCGCCAGGGCCTCGAATACACATTGGACATCCACTATCATGGAATCGCATGCACCGGTTATGATCGCCAGCTCCTGGTGCATGAAATTACCGGCAGAGGGGATTCCCTGTCTCTGTAGTATCTCATTGGATGTGCAACATATACCTGCAAGATTAACACCCTTGGCCCCCTTCGATTTGGCATAATCGATCATCTCCTTCTCCCTGGAGGCGATAACTATCATCTCGGAGAGGATTGGCTCATGGCCATGTACCAGGATGTTTACCTCATCCTCCTTCATCACACCCAGATTCGCCCTTGTCTTAATCGGGGTAGGGGTACCAAAGAGGATATCCTGTATATCTGTTGCGAGCAGTGAGCCTAGCCAGCCATCTGCAAGGGCCACCCTTAACGCACCCGTCAATATATGCTTTGGGTCCTGGTCTGTCCCCATATTGGTCCTGTGGAGCATCTCTACTACCTCACGATCAACACCCCTCGGCACGATCCCGTGCTTTCTCCATATCTCCTGTCTTTTTTTCGGGGCCCTCTGGATATAGGGAAATTCGCCCTCCTGCTGGCCAAAGACCGATATAGCTTTATTAGCTACATCAATGGCGATCTCCTCCTTTGTCCTCCCCTCTACAGGGATACCAAGGAGGTTTGCAACCTTAATTAGCTTCCTTACATCCTTTATCTTGTAATCCTTCGCATCACCCTTTGCAGCGGCCAGGAGGGCATTTGCAGCATCCCTTCCATGATCCGAGTGGGCCGCAGTCCCGCCTGCAATGGCCCTTGCAAGATTCCTTGCCGCAATGGTAGCCAGGGTCGCACCGCAGATTCCGACCATCTCCTCCTGATTCTTTCCGACAAACCTGCATGGACCCATATAACACAATGAACAGCATGCACCCTCTCCACCAATAGGGCATGGCTTCATAGAATCAACACGGGAAAAGGCCGTAGATACCCCTTCAAACTTAGCCTTCTCCAGCATGGCTATAGCAGCTGGATCAATAGATTTTACTGCCACCTTCTTCTCCTCATCTGACATAAAAACCCTCCTCCTCTACTTATATAGGAATAGCTACTATTATCGTTTAAGATAGCCCATGCCACTTTTGGTTGTCAAGAAAAATCTACTTGTCGCCTAATCTTGTTATGAAATTTAGGGAAGATATAACAGCATTTTCCTAAAAAATAAACTCCCTCACTGCACCTCCGGCGGTGATATCACAAGATTCGTATCAGATCCGATCCGTATCCCATTTCCGATTATAGTGGAGATAAGGTCTGTTGGTTTAGTGATCTTAAGCTTGCCATTTTGATCTTTAAATCCAGAAATGATAAGATCCCTGTTAAATTTAAGTGTGATCTGATAGGTATCGTCTATCCCATTTGCATCAGAATCTGATAGCATGACATAGTCATCGCCAGTGTAATTATCCTGGGGGACTGTAAAGGTAGCCTGATTTCCATTTTTATCTATGTAACTATTCTCCAGGGTGAAGCTCGCTGTCACTGTTACACCATCTGTTGCCGTGAAGAAGGAGAAAGATGAGAGTATCGGCGATGATAGTATCCCTGTAATAGACTTTGATCCCCCATTTGATTTTAGGTTTATCGTCTCAGGATGGATATCTACCTCTGGCGCCGGGTTGACAAAGACAGATACAAGATCTTGCTGGCTTGGGAGCAGGCCATCATTTACAATAAGGCCTATTGTATAGATCCCATCTATATCAGGTGTAAATGAAGGCGCTGGACCTGCTGCATTTAAGAAGGAGGAATCGGAAATGAGGCTTCCCTGCGGAACCGAGACAAAATGCCAGATAAAGGAGAGGACATCCCCATCAGGATCAGAGCTTTTTGTTCCATCTAAGTTTACTTGTTGTCCTGCAAGACCAGACTGATCAGGCCCTGCATCTGCCATTGGCGCATTGTTTGGGATAGGATTAATTATAAGGCCTGTAGATGCCAGGGTCTGGATAATGCCTGCTGTGATACCCTGCAAGACTACAAGATAAGACTTTGAGACAAGCCCTGTTGAATCAAATATGATGCTGCCCTGGAAGACCTCACGTCCATTTAAGGATGTCTCATCGGTCATAGTCCTAAGGCTGATGCCTGTGTCAGGATCGACGATTAGGATCTCTATCTGGATTGCCGGCAGGTCTATATCGTTTCCTGTGTTCTGGATGGTATAGGTTAGGGTAGTAGTCTCTTTCTCGAATATAGTCCCAGGATCAACTATGATCGTACCTGATAGTGCCTTTGCCTGATCGAGGCTTGAGAGGATGGTAAAGCTTGTTGATGAGACTGAAAGCATCTCACCTGTCTGTCTTACCTCCAGTGTGGCTGTGTATGAACCTGAAGGATTTATCCCTGTGTTTGCAAAGGATTTAAATTCATACCTTGCAGAAGGAAGGAGATCAGGGAGATTTTTTGTCTCGGAGAAGACAGCGCTTCCATTAGGATCTGTTACAGATACCTTTGCAGTAGGTTTTGTAATGGTACTGTTTATGCTCTGGCTTGTCACAGTTGAGGTTAATGTTACGGTCTCATTGGAGGAGTAAGATGTCTTGTCTGATACGATCTTTGATGTGGCGGATTTATCCGGTGAGATCTTAAAATCGCTCTTTGCCTCACCCACTTGAGCCCCTGCCTCAATTAGCCTTGTTTGGACCGTATAGTTTCCGGCAGGGGTAGATCCTGTATTCCATATTATCCCCTGGAAGCTCTTTGTCTCACCTGAGACAAAGCTAAGCCCTGTAAGGTTCTTGACTGTGGTTACAAGGTTACCTTTTGTGTCTTTTATCTCTAAGACAGCATCGATTGTCCTTCCAAATTCAGAGAGGTTTGTAATCGATAGGCCAATCTGGGCATTCTCATTGGCAATATACTCTGTTTTGTCTGTAAAGATTGATGTAGTAAATGCGGATGCAAGGACATGGACAGACTGTGGGCCAAGCTCTGTTCTGACAGGGTTTCCATTTACATCTGTATAGAGGAGCTCTAATTTATGATTAACAAGCCGATCCTCCCCTGGGATAGGGTTTTTCAGGATGACATCAAAGGAGATATCCTCTATCTGGCCTATGGAGAAGGAATCATACTGCCATTCTATGATGGTCTTATTGTTTGCCGCATCATTTGTAATGCTGGCTGGTTGCTTTGAGAAGGAGGTGGAGTCAAGGTCGATGTTGGAGGTGGAGATGGTGTCGATGAGGCGGATTTTAGGAACCGCTTGCGCACTGAGAATAAAGCGCTGAGAGGGGCTGATGATCCCTTGATAGAACATCCTGAAACTACCGTCTGAGAGTTGGAGCACCGCGGGCTGAAGGAGACCACCCGCGTCCAGAGAACCTGATGATCCGAGATCAATGCGGATCCCTGTCTCCTTAACCCAATTTAGCCCGTCGCCGGATACCGCGCTTAGAATGGCCCGGCCTTGACCATTTGCATGGACCAGCGGCGTCACGCCGTCAGCCGCAGTGTAATACATCAGGAGCTGTCCATCGGGCAGGCGGATAACGTAGTGGTGACTTACACCCACAGCGTCTAGCGCCCCAGGCGGCCCCTTAGCGATCCTCACGCCTGGTTCCTCCGTCCAAGAAATCCCGTCATTCGAGACCGCGCTCAGAATATCTCTGCCACGCACGAAGTACATTCGGAGGTCACCACCCGGTAGCTCGATTACCTCTGGATCAAGGGCATTAGTGAGCCGGTCCCCTGAGTCCCGGGACCAATTGAGACCGTCGCTGGAAGTAGCGCTCCGGATGCGTCCCTGTCCGCCGGATTGGAGACTCTCAATGTACATCCTGAAGCCGCCACCTGCCAGAGGCACAACGGAGGGGTGGTAGGCGATATCTTCATCAGCAATGACACTTACTCGTATTCCTGGTTCCTTTGTCCACGTCAGTCCCTCATCGAAAGACACAGCACTGAGAATCCGGTGGAGGCTGGCACTGTTTATACCCCCATAATACATCCGAATAAAATCAGTCGGGGCAAGTGTGATGGTACCGTCAGGGTTGAGCACAGGAGTACCGGCTGGAAACCTCATTACATCTTGGGTCTGGGCACCGTTGACATCGGAGCTACCAGAGCCTCCCGGACCTATCCTAAAGCCCGACTCCTTGACCCAGGTGTCAGAGGGTATGTTGTCCATATCCCGATGTGCAGCCCCCACCGGGAACACCAGAGCCACAAATAGCACCGTAATTAGACTTAAGCTAAGAAGAACTACCTTTCCAGGCAAAGCTTTAGTCATTTTGTTTGTGCCTCTCATGGCTTCTGCTCCACCCCTTCTAAGTGGATATTGATTCTGATCCTCTTGTCTCCATCAGGTGTTACTGTAGTTGGTGATATGGTCTTGGTAGGATCTATCCTGACTAAAGGCGCTGCTGATATGGCGCTATTTGCTGTTGAAAGAAGCACTGTTCCATTTAATACCTTTGCTATAATCGGATACTCACCGCTCTCGGTGAAGCTGTGGCTAAAGGTTATTAAAGTTACAGTTGTAGAGGTCGTCTCAGGGGATAGTGTTAGCGGTGTCATACCGCTGCTTAAGATAGCCCCGGAGGGGCTTTTGATCTCATATTCTATGGTCAGGGTTGCCTGGGTATTGGATCTGTTGCTAAAAGAGAGTGCCAAGGATACGGTTTCGGTGGCGCCTATGTGGGTAGATATAGGAGCTATCACAAGGATTGCATCGGATATGGCAATACTTGCCTCGATGGTAAATGTGGATTGCTCCTCATCAATGATGATCCCTGTATTTTGATCAGTGGCCATAACTATTATGGTGTATGTCCCCGGGGCAAGGTTTTGCGTGTCAAAGAAGATCTCCCCTCCTTCTGTGCGCGTGGAGAAGACTGTGCCGGAACTATCCTGGACAGTAACCTCAAGGAGCGCATCTGGATCGGCTGTAGTTACTCCGATATTCATGGTCTCATATGCAGAATAGGACGTGGCAGGCTGACTTATTCCATCTATAACCTTAGTCAGGTTAATAGGATTGATCTGTGCGGATGATATGATCCCGGAATCTGATAAGGCACGAAGAGCAAGGGCAGTGGAATATGGATCTTCATCCCATGAACCGTCAGCAAGCTGGGTGGAGGTAAGATATGAGATGGCAGCGCTTCTGATTGCAAGATCTAAGGTGGATCGGGTAAGGGCCTGGAATGATAGGGCGGTCTCAAAGATGCTGTTTCCAAAGCTTCCATCCAGGTTTTGTCTTGATATAAGATAGCTGCTTGCAGAGCTTAGGGAAGATGTAAGATTAAAGGAGCGTTTGAAATCATTTAGCACTAAAAAGGCCAGGGAAGTATAAAATATTTCACTTGGATTGCCTTTGATAATCCCCCAACCGCCATCGGTGTTCTGGCCTGCTAAAAGGAAGTTTATGACAGTAGATGCGGTTGTTGTATCTGCCTGTCCTGCTACTTCTAAGGCATGAAGGGCAGAGAGGGTATCTATTGTATCGCTTGTATACTCCTTCTCTAAATCGATCCCAAAACCCCCATCTGTCTGTTGTGCTGATTTGATTGAGGAGACAAGGGTTGTTACATCAGCAGCGCCTGTTGGAGTAAGTGTCTCAATCTTCAAAGATAGGTCATCTACGCTGTTGGGTGTCTGGGCAGACAGGAAGCCTAATGCATTATTAAGGCTGATATCTGTTACACCCATAAGCTGTAAGGTCTTGGCAGTAGTAGCCGTGGTCTGCAAAGGAATATTAAGCGATGTGGCAGTCCCACCCCAGCTCCCGTCTTGATTCTGGTTGGAGTAAAGATAGAATAGGCCATTGTCTATGGAGGTCTGCTGGGCATGGGCATAGCTGGTCAGCAGAACCAGTACTACAGCACAGAAAGCAATGGCAACTTTATTATTTAAAACCTTCATCATTCAGTTACTCTATATTTTGAATTTACCCAATCTTATCGTCCACCTTTTCATTGTGTTTCATATTCGTTGGATATCCATATTCAAGTTACCCTTTCTTGTTACACAAAAGATATTGCTGTAGCCCACACTCTTGCAGATTTAAACAGACACATCCTAGCTGTGAGTCGTTTGCTCAATTTCCCCACAAGCCCCCTCTCCAACCTACACAAATGTCTTTGTAGTCAAAACCATATTTTTTTTTAATCGATGGTGCAATTCCATTTTTCCAATAGTATAGTGCGCTCCAATCTGATAAGCCAAACGCTACATATACCATAAGAAGAAGGACTAAACCTGTAAGATATTGATATCGTATCGCATCAATTCTATACAATGTATGCCAGCTAACAAAAGAGCTAGAGACAATGATAAGAAATTTTGCAATAGAAAACCTCCAAAGATTTGTTCGCCAGTACACTCTGATAGAATCCTTGAACCAAAATTTATAAGCTTTTGAGCTTTCCGCTATTATCTCTTCCCCATAGGTATCGAAATAACTTTGCCCTCCCTCTGCATAGATCTTCGAGTACTTGGGAAAACTCTGATAAATAAAAAACGCCGTAAAAATGCCCATCAACACAGCTATTAGCAGTGGCGTGGAAAGAAACATAAAATTTAACATGGATGGTTTAACCGCAAAAAAAAGACCGATGAGAATGGGAAGAGCAAAATAAATCATCATCGCTCCCCGACGAAACTCTCTGTTTTGAAGGTATACCAAACCTAAAAATATTTCTTTATTTTCGCTTGGTATCATAGCCATAGAAGCTACCCACTAAAGTAAATTTTCGCACCGCTGGAAAGGATTAGATTCGATTACAGGTATTTTCCCTTCCAGCAGGAGCGCGATATCGACATATAATAGAATTTCGCTTATTGATATAGTTACTAATAATAGGATTGCAAAAGGAGTGCCTAGCCCACTTCCTGCCAAAAGGGCGACCCCTGCCAATCCTATGATTAGACTCAACACTGCATCTAAGCCTGCTTCCAACTTTACACTTGAATCGACGTTTGCACGAGATATATCAAACATTGTTGAGACGAAAGCTGCAACATCCAAAAAAACGGAAAGGGAAGTACGTAGTGGTAAGGGCAAAGTATCAAAAAATTGTGCGATACTACCGAGGCAATCCAATAAAAGTGTTAAGAACCCGCCCGCATAACCTCCCGAGATAATATAGCCTGCAGCCCCGGTTTCTGGATTCATAGAGATATACGCCGTTCCAACCCAATCAAAATACTGGATCTCCTGTTTTGGCACAGTGACAACATTGCCCGCATTTACCTGGTCCTGAATCTCTTGCTTTGTAGAACTTGAAATCTGCAACAACGGCAAAACCGTAGTTATATTACCCTTGTCTATTCTGAAGATTGGTATACCTTGAGCATTGGCTAATTGCATCACTTTCACTGCAGAGATTCCACCAATATTGTAGATCTGTTCAAATATCGCATGTTCCATGGAGGATGCATGGAAACCGCCTGATACCATAAAGACAACTGCCTTGTTAGGATCTCCATCCTTTCCAAAAGGAACATATATATCCCGATCAACATCAATCGCTAGTCCACCAAAGGCAGCTTTAAAAGGCACACCAAAGGCAAATGTTATCTTTATAGTCTCCTGCATAATTGCCTCTGATGGGAATCGAGAAAATACCGCCTTTCCGAAAGCAGCACTAAAGGCTGTATTAGCATCTACTTCTGCAAAATAAAGCAGTGAAAGCAGGAACAGGGTTTCACCAACTTTCGCATCAATATCCGAACCTTGGCCTATAGCTCCAAGTTGGCTAAGCCTTTTTTCAAGATAAGACTTCGGGATATATTGCAGATCGAGCCCCACTGCCAGATATGCACCAGCAGTTTGGACATTGGCCACACGGTCTGTTGTCCCATCGGGAGCGCTGAAGGTCATAATAAAATCTATGTCCTGACCAGAGCCTACCGAAGCCCCAGTAGCTACTGTCTGGCCTTCGATCTTAAGTTGTGGCTTCAAATTTAAAAGATAAGGGGGTGTAGTTTCAATTGATCCATATTGCTGAATCAAGGCTTCATCAGATGATGATGACGGAATGTATGAAAGTGTAATCCGTTTTCCAGATAAGTAGGGTATGGAAGCTGTGTATGTAAAATCTGGCCCTAAAAATGACTGAGAGGCAACCTCAAAAGTAATGTTATGCTGTGAGCTGCCTGGTACTACAGAAAATTTACTCCCTGCCGTAATTACTTTATAAGAAAGAGTCGCAGGGAGAATCTGGAACTCCTTTCTGATCACATTTTTGGCCCCAAAGACCTCTTCAAATGGTTTGCCCTGAATGGTGGTAAAGAACTGCTGAACACTCAAAACATATTCCTGAACTCGCTGAACAACCAAGGCCTGAGGTACATTGCTAATAGAAGATGTTGTTGTGTCAATCGTACTTCCAGCCGTTATTTCATTTACGAAGGCGTTAATGTCAAAACCGACAGATGAAGGGATATCCATGGGATCAGAATACGTATACTGCTTATAACTCCCATCCATAGCTATCCATGTATCACCCTGCTTGTGTACGGCGCCTCTCGACGGGATATAATCTACATATGCCTCAACCCAGGTATGCTCGATCTGGGCTGATGAGATCTTTCCTCCTGAGATTATGCTGGTTACAGGTGTGCCACCGCTTGATATAAAATCTAATGCCGCCTGCGAGTTTGTAAATCCTCCCACCCAGTTCATCACCTGATCTATGGGGACCTCTATTGTTCCCATGACATATCTTGCAGAGATTCCGGAGGTGCGAAGAAGGGCAATAAGGAGGGATGCGGTATCCATATCATTGCACTGTTTAGTGAGTAGGCACATATTGGCGCCCTGGATGGAGCCGTATGTAGGGACAAAATCTATATTATTTCTCACCCAGTTGTAGATCTTCACAGGGTTGTGATTCAGACTTGTCGCAAGGTCTTTTATCTCCTGTGTAAACTGGACCTCGATAGTCTCGGCAAGATCAGCAGCAGTCGGGAGATCCTGGGTAGATTGGACTAATAATAGATCTGATGGATCGCCGTTGAAGGCAAGCTGGATGGGTTTCTGTAATTCTGCAAATTCTTCTTTCTTGAGTCTTGGTTTTCTTGCCTTAATCTTTGGTGTTCTATGGGGGAGGTTGTTTGGATCAAGTGGTGTATGGGGTGGTTCTTTGACTTTTTCTTTTAGATGGTCTTTGGTAGTTTTGATCTTGGCCTTTAATTCATCCAGCTTCTTCTTTGCTTGGGCCTTATTCTTCTTTTTCTCTGCATCCTTTTGTTCAGAATCCAGGCGGGAGATAGAGTCGAGATTTGCCTTTAATTGATTGAAGTTTGAGTCATAGTCTGAGGCTGCCTTTGTATGGCGGTCTAAGATTGCAGATGGAAGACCCTTTTCTTTTAGGAAGGCATCTGTTTGACTAAATTCGGATTTTATCTCCTGATCTTCTGCCTCTAATGTCTTTTTGTATCCTTTTAAAGATTCTAAGGTCTTTGTGATATCCTTTCCTGAAGAGAGATCCTGATCAAGATTCTCTATGGCCTGCTTGATATCTTTGAGTGCCTCTTCGAATCTCTTGGAAGCTGAACTCTGATTGCTGAATGCTGATGGCTGGTTAGATGGGCTCTGTGCCCAGACCGCATAATTCCAGGGCTCAATGCAAAACCAGGTAAAGAAGAGAAGGATGGTTATTGCGATAGGCCGTAGTTTTTGCTTAAAGACAGGATACATGAATCTCCTTAAGTATAACTAAATCTATTTAGGATATATACCCCATAAGAACATGTAAGCCTTTATAACATCCCAAAAATGGTTTGTCAAATTAAATTTTTATTAACATATCAAAAGGACAAGAAGTTGACCTTGTAGGACATAATTCTGACCCTTTTTTACGTCCCTGATGGTAAATGTGAATCTCTCCTCATCAATGATGATCCCTGTATTTTGATCAGTGGCCAAAACTATGATGGTATAGGTACCTGGGGCAAGGTTTTGCGTATCAAAGAAGATCTCACCTCCTTCTGTGCGTGTGGAGAAGATTGTGCCGGAACTGTCCTGGACAGTAACCTCCAGGAGCGCATCTGGATCGGCTGTAGTGACTCCGATAGTCATGGTCTCATATGCAGAATAGGTTGAGGCAGGCTGACTTATTCCATCTATAACCTTAGTCAGGTTAATAGGATTGATCTGGGCAGATGATATGATCCCGGAATCTGATAAGGCCCGGAGTGCAAGGGCAGTGGAATATGGATCTTCATCCCATGAACCGTCAGGAAGCTGGGATGATGTAAGATATGAGATGGCAGCGCTTCTGCTTATCAGATCTAAAGTGGATCGGGTAAGGGCCTGGAATGCCAGAGATGTATCAGCGACATTCCCCCAAGATCCGCCTGCCTGCTGCTTGGAGATAAGATATGTTGCAGCTTTTGATAGTGAATTCGCAACAGATGTTGTCTTAGATTGGGTCTCAAGGGCCTGCATGACTAAAGCAGTGTAGTAGACCCTGCTTGCCTCTCCCTTTACAAACCCAAAACCACCATCTGCATTCTGGGAAGAAAGGAGATAACTTACTGCCTGGCTGATGGTTGTGGCATCGGCGCTGCCTGATACCGCCAGGCCTTGCAAGGCCATGGCCGTGTCCAAGACATTGCTTGGATAGCCAGCAGCGCCTCCAAAGCCGCCGTCTGGATTTTGTCTTGATAAAAGGGTAGCAACTTCTTTGGTTGTATCAATGCCTTGATTAACAAAGACCTTGATTTTTCTTGCAACATATTCGCTATATGAAACATTTTGGAGCTCAATCCAAGTAATAGCATCAGGTATATCAGGCGACAATGGGCTCACAACTTGAAGGGCTGTCACAGCTTCTAACGTATCCCTCAGATAAGTAGGCACTAAATCTTCTTCGGTCACCTCTATGGCATTGGCAGGGTCTCTTAATCCCCAAAATAGAGCGCCTTGCTTATTGGCAATAAGCCAGTTTGTGCCATTTGAGATAGCAACAGCCTGGTCGCTATTCTGGGCCCAGGCGATACTGTAGTGGTGCATAGTTACAACCAATAGGAATATGAGGCATTGTCCTATTGCCTTATTGAAATAAGCAGAAGATAACGAGCCTATTTTTCTATATTCAATCCGCATCTTATTTTTATTCCTTCTGGAAAATATGCAAAGTCCCTTTTCCTGTAGCCACAACAATTTCTGGTATCCCGTCTCCCGTTACGTCATCCACAAGAATTTGACTGATAAATACGTTGCCCAAAAAAGGTTTACTGATCCAAACAGTGCTGTATTTTTTCCCATCCCATTTGAGGACATGTAAATATTCCTTCAGATCCAGGATGTCTCGCCCCCCCTCCGGATCTTCAGGTCCTAATCGCCCTGTTCCCTCGCTGAAAACCACCTCATCAAGTCCATCATTATCTAGATCACCCAGGGCTAAACGCGCTATGCCCAGGAAATTGTTATGGGATCTAAAAGGGATCTGTTTTCCAATAAATTCTGAGCCTGCCTGGTTTGGGGTAAATCGAACTAATGGTTTTTTCCCGCCATAAGACGCGCTCGTCACCCAAAGCTCAGTCTTGTTCTTTATGGAAGTGGAACCTGCCGAACTGTAATCCAATGAAGAATAAAGACCTTCAATTTTTGGTGAGCTTCTAAGTGGTATCCAGTCAATTTTATATTGGTCATCTTTTATGAAGGAGAGTAAAAGGGGTGGTGCATATAATTCATTTCTCCCGGATGGGCTAAATTTACCTATAAAAACTGTAGGATTGAAAGACTCTTTTATATCCGTCTTCCATATAACCGGAAAGCCAGGCTCCATGCGTCTAACCCGCATAACCCCTTCTGGGAAATTCGCCTTAAAGCGCTCAAATGTGATGATTTCATCCTTTCCATCTCCATTTAGATCTGCCTGTGCTATGGCATGGTCCTTTTCAGGCCAGTTCCAAACCCAGCTTTTAAGATTAGCTTCGGAAATACCCTCTTCGTACTGCTCGTGAAGAACATATCTCCCCTCTAGCCATTCCAACATAAAGAAAGGAGGGTGTATTTCGAGGACTGTCCTTTGAAAGATAGTCCATACCTTTGGATTTACTATATGTTGGAGCGTTTTGAATTGATTCCGTTCATCAAAAATGTCATGCCATTTTTTTTGCCATTTTTCTTCGAATGTACTTCCATTATATTCTATTACCATTACCATAGGATTTTTTGGCAAATATACAAATCCGATGTCAGACACGACGATTTCCTTTATCTTGTTTCCGTTAATATCGGCAGCAACAAGTTTCATTATCCCGCCCTCTGCCTCTGTAAGTTGAGGACTTTTCCAAATTTCCTTAAAAGTAAATTCTTGGGCAACTGCGATTCTAAAAAATGTCCCGACCAAAACAAAAACCAATAAAATAACCATGAGTCTTTTTATCATCATATTCTAATACCTATTTTGGACACGGATTATCCTGCCATGATGAATTTCGCATATCAAAATGCATTGAACTAAGACTATCCTCCACACCGATTCCACCATTTTTATCAAGAAGTATTTTTAATGCATTGCAGACATCACTTTTTGGAACATCACCCTTACTATTGCTAACAACAAGATCGACAGCAACACCGTCGAGATGATAGCTCTTTTCCGTCGGTGTCTTTCCCTTTTTGTCATATATTGCTTTGTGGCTGATCCAAGTACGATAGCCACTCTCTATCCTTGCAGAACCAGTAGCCGGATCAGCATTAAATGCCGCAATAAGCTTTTCAATTGCTACGATCAAAGTGAGGCTAATACGAAGATATGGTGCAAAACCATTGCTCTTGAATTGCCCCAGGGTAAGATGGGTAGATATTTTATCACCTTCATTAGCTGTATTTATTTCAATCAAACCACTCATCCCTTCCGGGTTCGGGTCTTTATACTTCTTGGTACAGTCGTTTTCGCTCTCTTTCTCTGTGCACAGATCATTCTTTAAGGCCTTGGTTAGAGGGATAATGGCATAGACCTTATCATCTCCAGTATAGATTATATTG
>JACRHA010000123.1 GCA_016234185.1 Nitrospirota bacterium | reverse complement strand
CTGATATAACAGAAAAACAGGCCGAAGAACTACTCAATGATGCAAAGAGCTTTGTTTCTTGGGCAGAGCGGTGGCTTAAAGAAAGAGGCTGGATTGAAAGAGATTAAAATGCCTGCACAAAGCTATAAGGATAAGATTATTGAGGAGTTAAAGGATATGCCTGCGGAAGATATGCCGAAGCTGCTTGATGAAAGGGGGATAACCAATGTTATCTACAAAGACAATAGAAAATAAAATCATTACTGGGTTGAAAGACTTACCCGATGATGAAAAAAAAGAACTGCTTGAATATATAGAGAACCTCAAAAGCAAAAAATCAGAAAAGACACTGAAATTACTGAAAAAGACATCAGGTGCATGGAGAGGTCTTGTTGATACAGAGAAATTAAAGCATGATATATATTCAGACAGGCTTATATCAACAAGGGCAAGGGCAAAGTTTTGAAATATCTGCTTGATACAGACTGGATCATAGACCATCTTAATGGCGTTAAGGCTGAAACTTGTTTCTTTAGTGAAGTAAGAGGAATGAATGTTTAACCAATTACTTTTAAATGGCATCATAGCCGGCAGTATCTATGCCCTCATAGCCCTCGGCTTCACGATCAACTATAAAACCGTCCGTTACTTCCATTTCGCTCATGGTGTTTCTGATAAGATATGGAGAGGAGAACGAATTATGCAGACGGTAGGCTTTAGCCATGAGATTTTAGAAAAAGGCAAATAATGATTTACCGGAGGATGCTATGGATAAACTTTTAAAGATAGACAAAACTGGAGATTCAAGACTTCTTAAGGAGATAAAGAAATCATTGGGTTTGAAACTTGATGATGAGCTTTTCTTGTTCAGTGGAAAGGATTATCTGGTAATTAAAAAGGTTCAGAGACCTTCCCTTTCCGCGCGTTTTAAGAGCCTCTCTGAAAAGGTGGAGAAACGATTCAAAAAAGAAGGGTTAAAAGAGGATGTGGTGGATGAGGCTGTTAAATGGGCAAGAAGGTAGTGCTCGATACTAATGTATTTGTTTCAGCGCTGGGGCGGAACTCGAAATCTTTGCTTGCTTGTTGAGCAGAACGCAAGGATGGCCCTTGAAATAGCCCACCGGGGATATCTTTTTAAGATAGGCCAGATATTTCTTGAAGATACAGGTAAAAATCTCCTTGAAAGAGAAGAGGTAAAAAAGGCATTCCTCGGAGGCTAAAAATGGAAATTACCCCGCTGTTTGACAAAGCAACATTCCGATGTTATTTTAAATTTTTATGAATGATGCACTGCTGATATTTGCAAAGGCCCCTGTACCGGGGGAGGTAAAGACAAGGCTGCTGCCTGATCTTTCTAAGGAGGAGGCTGCAAGGCTGTATGAGGCCTTCATTTATGATATACTGAAATCCACCAGCCTGATAGATGCAGAGAGGTTTTTGTTCTGTCATCCAACAACGGATCACCCGTTTTTCCAAAGGATATATGATGAACTGGGAATCAGGCTTTTGGGGCAGCAAGGGCAGGATCTTGGCGAGAGGATGAAGAATGCCATGGGGCTGCTCTTTAATGATGGATTCGACAGGGTTGTAATTATCGGGTCAGATTCACCTACATTGCCTGTTGAGTATATAGTTGATGGATTTAAGGGGTTGATGACTCATTCGTCTGTGATTGGACCGAGCATTGATGGTGGCTACTACCTTGTAGGCGGAAGGAATCAGGTTCCGCCGATATTTGAAGGTATTTCCTGGGGAACTGACAGGGTCTTCCGCGAAACACTGGAGAGAGGAATGCTTTTGGGGCTTGACCTGTACCTACTCCCCTTCTGGTATGATATTGACACTTTTCGGGATCTCTCTCTTTTATATAGTCACATAAGATACCTTCATAAAAATAATAAAAAGATTGCTGAAGAAACGATTGCCCTGCTGAATAAAATTGATATCTTTGGGAGTTGTCTTGAATGAGGATCGGTCTTTTAAACGATATCAATCCCCTTCAGCAAA
Organism: Nitrospirota bacterium; assembly: GCA_016234185.1. Taxonomy (GTDB): domain Bacteria; phylum Nitrospirota; class Nitrospiria; order JACRHA01; family JACRHA01; genus JACRHA01. Next base: position 8,867 of record JACRHA010000123.1, on the reverse strand, counting down.
GGTTCATATCGCCTCTTCTGAAGGCCATTGGGGACGGCAATAAGAGGGTCAGTGTTTCAGGCCTTTTTGGTTCATCAGGGGCATTTCTGTTGTCGTGCCTTGCAGGTATATTAGACGAAACTGCGATTATTATCGTCCCTTCCCAGGAGGATGGAGAGAGGTTATACAGAGACATCTCCTTCTTTTTTAATCTCCAGTCGCTCCAGAATGATCGTCTCCTTTTCTTTCCTCAGGGGGAAATACTCCCCTACGAGGATGCCTTGCCTCACATAGACATTGCCTCGCAAAGAATCAAGACCCTTTCCCTTCTTCTGGAAGGTGCGCCCAGGATGATTATATCCCCAGTTACATCAATCATGCAGAGGGTCCTCCCAAAGGAGGTATTATCCGAATCTGTTTTTACTGTTAGGTCTTCCGGAGAGATTGATAGGGAAGGGTTGATCAGGAGGCTTTCCGATATAGGATACAGCAGGGTCTCATTGGTTGAAAACAGAGGCGAGTTCTCAGTAAGGGGTGGGATCATAGATATATATTCCACGTCAGATGCCGGACCCGTGAGGATTGAACTCATGGGGGACTCGGTTGATTCTCTCCGCAGTTTTGCTCCGGATACCCAGAGATCAGTCACTGAAATAGGTGAGGCCGTAATTTTTCCTGCCATGGAGGTTGTAAAGAATGCCGAAGCCAGTGCGCCGGAGACGGCAGGGGAGATGCATACAATATTCGACTATCTGCCGGATGACTATATCGTTGTATCTTGTGAGCCGGATGAGATAGAAAAGAGGGCATCTGAATTTGACGAGGAGATTGTTGACAGATATCTATCCATGTCAGATAGAAGCTCTGCACCTATCCCCTCAAAGTTATACATCCAGGCGGAGCGTATAACAGGTCTTATGAAGGAGAGGATGGGGATTGATGTTTATTCTCTTCCTATGGTGACCAGCGTTGGTTCGACTGCAATCTGTTATGATGCAGTCCTGCCTGAGTCGTTAGGGATGGGACTTAAGGGGACAACTTTTTCTGAATCAATTTCTAAGCTGGGACAGCTTAGGGTTGGTGACCTCCTTCTGGTAGTAGTGAGGAGCAAAGGGCAGCAGGAGAGGCTCCTTGAACTCCTTGGCGATCAGGGTGTCCCTTCTGCGAGATGGAATCAGCATGATTACTTTAAGACTGCCGGAGACAGCGGAGATCATCATCCTGTGTATATAGCGATTGGTGATCTTTCTTCCGGTTTTATATCATCCGCGGCAAAGATATCTGTCATTACAGAGGATGATATATTCGGTAAGGGTATCAGGCTTAGAAGGCCGGAGGGACGCAAAGGATCGGCTTTCATTTCATCTCTTGAAGATCTCAGACCGAATGACCTTGTTGTGCACAGCCACCATGGGATTGGAAGGTTTATCGGGTTAAAAAGGCTTACCATAGAGGGATACGCATCAGATTTCATAATAATAGAATATGCAGGCAGAGATAAACTCTATCAGCCGGTTGACAGGCTGGATAATGTCCAGAAGTATACGGGTACAGAAGGAAACGGGCCTGTTATGGACAGGCTGGGGGGCACCTCCTGGGGTAAGACTAAACAGCGGGTAAAGAAAAGGGTAAAGGAGATGACAGAGGATCTCCTTAAGCTCTATGCCGCAAGGGAGGTAGTTGAAGGCTTTTCATTCTCCATAGACTCCCACCTTTCAAGGGAGTTTGATGCAACATTTGAATATGAGGAGACAGAAGACCAATTGAAGGTCATAGAGGATGTAAAGAGTGATATGGAGCTTGCAAGGCCTATGGACAGGATTGTCTGCGGGGATGTCGGTTACGGGAAGACAGAGGTGGCCATCAGGGCGGCATTCAAGGCTGTCCTGGACAGCAAGCAGGTTGCGATATTGGTTCCAACCACCCTCCTTGCAGAGCAGCATTATCAGACATTCAGAAAGAGGTTTTCCCCATTCCCCGTAAGGATAGAGATGTTGAGCAGATTCAGATCAAAGAAAGAACAGAAAGACATCATTAAGAGCGTGGAGGCAGGCGGAATAGATATCCTGATAGGGACGCACCGCCTTATTCAGAAAGATGTAAAGTTCAGTGACCTCGGTCTCCTTGTAATCGATGAAGAACAGAGGTTTGGTGTGGCAGACAAGGAGAGACTGAAACATCTCAGGAAGAATATTGATGTCCTATCACTAACGGCGACACCGATACCCAGGACGCTCCAGATGTCCCTTATGGGGGCAAGGGATCTGTCTGTAATTGATACCCCGCCTCATGACCGGTTGTCGATAAGGACCGCTACAACAAGATTTGACAAAAGGATCATAAGGGAGGCGATACTAAGGGAGCTTTCAAGGGGAGGCCAGGTCTTCTTTGTCCATAATAGGATAAACTCCATAGGAAAGATGACAGCGCTTCTTGCAGAGATCGTTCCTGAGGCGAGGATTGCTACGGTCCATGGCCGGATGAGCGAGAGGAAACTTGAAGATCTCATGATGAAATTTATTGCCAGGGAGTATGACCTTCTCCTTACGACAACTATCATAGAATCAGGGCTTGATATTCCGTCGGCAAACACGATAATAATCAACAGGGCTGACATGTTTGGTCTTGCCGAGCTCTATCAGTTGAGGGGAAGGGTAGGGAGGTCGGGCCATCAGGCCTACGCCTACCTACTCCTCCCTGAACGCAGAGAGTTGACAGATGAGGCAAAAAAGAGGGTTGAGGCTATAGTAGAATTCAGTCAGCTGGGTTCGGGATTTAAGATAGCCGCGAGGGATCTTGAGATAAGGGGGGCAGGTGAGGTAATAGGCAGGGAACAGTCGGGCTGGCTATCTGCTGTCGGATTTGAAATGTATCTCAGGATGATTGAGGATTGCGTCAAGGAACTGAAGGGTATCAGTGTTGAAGAGGAGGTGGACCCCATATTGAATATCCCGGTGCCTGCGTATATTCCTGAAGACTATATACCTGATTCATCTCAGAGGCTTATTATGTATAAACGGCTTTCCTCAACAAGGGAGTTATCTGATCTGGATGGCCTTAGGCTTGAGCTTGAGGATAGATATGGTAGGCCTCCGGAGGAGGCAATAAATCTCTTCCTGGTAATGGCGTTGAGACTTTTTGCGAAAAAATTGAAGATCATCAGGATAGACTGGAAGATTGGGAGGGGTATATCGATCCGGTTTTCTGAAGATAACAGGATCAGCAACAAGGGGATCGACTACCTTCTTAATCCGGGAGGGAAGATAAGGTTTACATCGGAATTCAGCTTGGAGATCCAGGCCGACATGACAAGTTGGGACCAGGTTTTTCTTGTATTAAAGGAGGAGCTGTTAAGGTTATTGTAAGATTCACAATAACCCCCTGGCTCCTTTTTTATAAATAGGGTATTATGGGTAATCGATAAGATAAATGGAGGGCCTTAGGGCATGAGAGAATTTGTTGTTTTGGTCGTGGCAGTTTCGATCATCTTCAATATAATAGGTTGCGAGCAGAGGAAGGATGTCGGAGGGAAGGTCGTAGCCCAGATAAATGGGAGAGAGATCAGGGACGATGAGTTTAAGATGAGGTTTTCCAGGCTTACCCCTGCCCTTAAGTCAAAATATTCGGATGAAAAGGGGAAAAGGGAGTTTCTTGAAGAGATCATAAAGAGGGAACTCCTGTTGCAGGAGGCCAAAAAAGCGGGGATAGAGAAGGATCAGGTCCTTCTCGAGAGGATAGAAGAGATGAGAGAAAGGTTGATTTTAAATGAGTTCCTGCAACGTGAGGTGGAGGGCAAGCTTGTTACAACAGATAAGGAACTTGAAGATTATTACAACCTCCACAAAGAGGAGTTTAAGTCGCCTGATGAGGCAAAGATAAGTCATATTCTGGTGAAGAACGAGGAAGATGCCAAGGCGGTCATAAAGAGACTTCGTAAAGGGTCAGATTTTGCAAAAATGGCCAGGGAAATCTCGATTGATATGGCAACAAAGGATAGTGGCGGGGAGATGGGAGTGATCCAAAAAGGGAAGTTTCACCCGCAACTCGACTCAGTCATATTCAGCGCTAATGAGGGTGAGGTATCAGACCCGGTAAAGACAGAACGGGGTTATCATATCATCAAGGTTCAAAAGAAGATCCCCGGTTTACCGCTCTCGTTTAATGATGCAAAAAATATCCTAAGCCAGAGATATCAGATTGAAAAGAGGAGTAAGGTCTTTGAAGACCTCTTTACAAGGCTCAAATCAAAGGCTAATATAACTATCTCGGATGAGAACCTAAAGAAGACTGAGGCTGATAATGTACATCCTAAATAATAGATTGGGATTGCCACGCACCCTTTGGGTGCTCGCAGCAGCAGCGCTATTTTTTCTTGCCCCGTCCGGGTCGGGTGCCATGACTGTTGAAAGGATCGTGGCCATAGTAAATAATGAAATAATTACATTGAGTGAGGTTAATGAAGAGGCCCTTCGACAGGGCTCAGGACAGGCCCTTCCAGGCAGATTCAGACTTGAGGAGAGTTACGCTGGGGATGGGTTAAATATCACAACAGAGCGACTTTTGCGTGAAAAACTCAGGAAGATGATTGATAGACGACTCCAATTGCAGGTAGCCAGGAAGGCAGGGATATCAGTGAGCCAGGAGGATATAAAGGGTGTCATAGAGGATATAAAGAGGAAGAACTCTATCAGGAGTGATAAGGAGTTTAGCGGGACACTTGAAGAGGAGCACCTTACATTGGAGACGTATACAGCGCAAATAAGGGATCAGCTTATTTTAATGAAGCTCATAAACAGGGAAGTGAGGAGCAAGGTAGTAGTAAGGGATGGCGATCTTCATGATTACTACAATAATCACAGGCCCCTTTTTGCATTTCCATCAGAGATAAAGATAAGTCAGATCTTAATCCCGCTGCCGAAGGCTGCCCCTGAAACCCTTGTTGAAGATCTTAGAAAAAAGGCATCAGGCATGGTTGAAGAGATAAAGGCAGGCGGTGATTTCTTTAATACTGCAAAGAGATACAAGGGGATAATAGATGGGATCGCTGCTGCTGATCTTGGTTTCTTCAAAAAAGGAGATCTGATGCCATCTCTTGAAAAGGCAGCAGACTCGCTAAAATCCGGTGAGATCAGTAATCCGATTGAGACCCAGGCAGGGATACACATTATAAGGCTTGATGAAAAGGGATCTGTCAGATATAAGCCCTTTGAAGAGGCGGCGAAGGAGATAGAAGGGGCTGTCTACCAGGAAAAATATGACGAGGCCCTTGCCGTCTGGCTGAAAGAGATAAGAGACGGGGCCCATGTGGAGATGAGGTTTTGATGTAGGGGCGGCCCTATGTGGCCGCCCAGGGCAGACACGTAGGTCTGCCCCTACAAGATTTATTATTTCAATTCAGGCAATACTGTCTGTATTTCTCTTAATATTTCATCGCTCATTTTTTTTATGGTCTCAGGGGATATGGCGCTGCCCCCTGATGTGCCATATGGGGCTGAACTGTCGATTGTGAACTGGATATCCCGGAATCCCCTCTTTATCTTGCCGTCTGACGGGAAATTCTTTGCCTCAACAAATGGACCCAAAAGTAAGTAATCAAGAAATGCGGTCTTGAACTTGACCTGGGCCTTATCTTTGGATTCCTTTATAACCAGGTCGGCCTGATCGAACAGGTCTTTCATATCAGAGAAGATCAATCTTTGGATGCCCTTTAAGACCTTATCCTTATCCTTGACTGCTATTGCCGATCTTATCTCCGAGGTATAGTCGATGCCATACTTCTGAGAGAGGGCCGTCAATAGAGGGGTCAGGAGCTGGAGGGATTTTTCAATCTTCTCATAATCCCCGGATTTTGCAAAACCGTTTATCCCGTTAAATATCTGGGCGGGAGGGATAGAGAGGCCCTCCCTGTAAGGCTGGCCTCTAGCAATATCAGAGAGAAAAATAAGAAGAAATAGAAGAGCTGGTATGAACTGTTTGAATTGCCTTATTAACATAGCTTCATTTTCCAAAGGGCAACTCCCCAACTCCCCCTTCCCCCTCTTTATCAAAGAGGGGGATAAGAGGGGGCGTTAGAGGGGGTGCACGATGCGGGGGCGTTGATTTGTAAAGTATCATTTTGATCGCAACTTGGTATTAGAAATCCACCACAGCCGATATCATAAAACCATCATTGTCCAGGTTGGCTTTATCCTCGTCTATGAACTGGTATTCAGTCTTAAATAGGAAATGGGGATAAGGAGACCAGTTTACGCCAACTGTCCATCTTGAGAATTCGTCATCTGCTGTCAGATTTTTTTGTGTTGGTTTTGGGTCGTCCTTATCGACGTCAGACCTATCATATCTGATCTTCGGCTCTATATAGTTAATAAGATTCCTCCCCTGGAGCATCTTATAAGAAGCCTGCACATAGAAGCCCTTTGCATCAGCTTGAATTGTTTGGTTGCCTGCTACGGCACTGTTTGCGTCTATCTGATCATCCCCTGATCTCTTTGCATACTCACCCCTTATATCAATGCCCATCATCTGGACCCTTGCATCTATGCCATAGATCTTAAATTCTTTTTGAGCAGCGGCATCATAATTTCCAGTGGCATAGGAGGCGCCTACCTCAGCATATCCAGCCTCACCAATATTTGGGGCAAAGGCGACCCTCCCGAGGATGGTTCTGTCTGAGTTATTATCCCTGTTCTGCCTACCGTTACCTTTCCCAGCTTCCTGGCTTAGTCCTGCCGGGCCATTTAGGACAGAAAGATCATAGAGTATCCCTGCCATAGGGGTCTTTATCTGCCCCCTCCCCCATATACCAGTATCTACCCATTCATGAAAGAGGATCTCATCCACAAAGAAGGGCCTGCTCTCATATTTTCTGACAGGCGCTACATATTCTGCCAGCTCATAGCCAAAGGGCGGGTTAAAAGACCCTATCCTTAATGTTAGGTATTGATCTATTACCCTCCAATCAATAAACGCCCTATCAACGGCAATGGTATCAGTTGGGACCCCGGTATGCTCATATTCTACCTCACCAAAGACAGATACCCTGGGATGGACCTTTGCGAGGGCGGCTATGTAGAGATTATGGACATCAAAGGTTGATATACCATTATCCTTACCCTGGCTGCTATCCCTTTCAAAATCAAAATATCTTGCATTTACAAAACCGTGGAATTCGGCGAATGTCCCTGCTGTGCCGAATTTTATACCGTAGATCTCTTCCTGCGCAGAAGAGGTTGATGGCAGGATAAATAAAGATAACAATACTAACGCTGATACTACAAGAACCAAGACATTACCTATACATCTGTTACCGTGCATAGTTTCTCCCTCTTAGTTGGTTAGTTTTCGACCTGCGCCTAAATAAATCATCCTTAACGATTTCTTAGTCTATCACCCCCTTCTTGATACTGAAGTAAAATAACTTTCATATAAGTCAATAATTTTTAAAACATTCTTAATGTAAAGTCAAGAAAAATCCTTTGACATCGATTTATAAAACCCATTATAATGAAGCTCTTGCAAAATTATCTGTCATCCCCGAATGGTCCTATCGGGGATCTGGTTCTATCTTGGAAAAACCGGATTCCCGCTCAGAAGCTCCGCGGGAATGACAAACTTGCTGAGTTTTGCAAGAGGCTCTAATGATATGATTTAATGATTCCCTGTATCTTCTGCAGGGGGTCTCATTGATTCAGAAAGTAAGGAGGAGTAGGTGCCTATATACGAATATGAATGTACAACATGCGGGAACCGGTTTGAGGTTATTCAAGGTTACTCCGATACCCCTATAACCAATTGCAATACCTGTTCCGGGAAGGTCAGGAAGGTCATATCATCGCCTGCTATTGTATTTAAGGGGTCTGGGTGGTATGTGTCGGACTATTCCGATAAATTCAAGGATAAGAATAAAGGGGATGCAAAGAAGCCAGCTCCGGAGGTAAAGACAGAGGCTCATACAGATGCCAAAGGGAATACAAATAGTGAAGCAAATACCGGCGGAGGCGCCGGAGGAACGGAGAAGCCGGCCTCAGATATAAAAGAAAAATCTCAAGAGGCTAAAACAGAGGCAAAAAGTACCTCTTCATCTAGCTCATCATCCTAAAAATGTCATTCCCGCGAAAGCGGGAATCTAGTCAAAAAGCAAAACGGCTGGATTCCTGCCTGCGCAGGAATGACAACCAAAAGGGTATTTCAATGAACGGTATCCAGGTTCATATCCCATATAATAGAATCGAAGAGAACTTTAGGCTTATAACCGATAACAGATTAAACCTTGAGATCCTCCTCGATGCGGATAGTGTTGATAGCGCCAGTGGATCGGTCATGGAAGATCTTATGGAGAGGCTGTCTTATGTCCCTGTCATCACGATACATGCCCCTTTCCTCGATCTGAGCCCGGGAAGTACAGACTCCATTATCAGGAGGGCTACAATGGAGAGACTGATGCTCCTGGATGAGAGGATAATGCCTCTTTCGCCTAAAAAGATCGTATTCCACACAGGATATGATAAATGGAGTTTTGATGGGAACAGGGAGAAATGGCTTACGAATAGCCTGGTATTCTGGGGCTCCTTTATTGAGAGACTGGGGAGTAGAAGGGCGTACGATATCCTACTTGAGAATATCTTTGAAGATGAGCCTGGCTATATAGTTAAATTGCTAAAGGGGATAGATTCCCCTTCCTTCGGGTTCTGTTTTGATATAGGCCACTGTAATGTTTTTTCAAAGGTAGGGATTGAGGGCTGGATTGCGGCCCTTGGCGATAAGTTACAAGAGGTGCATATACATGACAACCATGGTAAATCCGATGAACACCTCGGGATCGGAGAGGGGACAATAGGTTTTGACTCCTTTTTTAAGCTCCTTGATAAAGAGGGGATAGACCCGTTTTT
>JACRHA010000122.1 GCA_016234185.1 Nitrospirota bacterium | reverse complement strand
ATTTTCTTCACGTTGGGGAATTTTCATTGACTCCCATACACTGTTCCACTAAAATCGAGAAATGACTTACCATAAGATGGATGCCGAAAGGCGTCTTAATCTCCTTAACTCTATAAGGTCTGACTTGTCCGGGAGAGGTTATATTATCTTTGCATACCTCTTTGGAAGCTTCAATGATTATGACGAGGCGGTAGGTTTCAGAGACATAGACATAGCCTTATACATGTCCGAAGTTGAAGACCCTCTTTCGGAGGCCCTTTCCATCGGAGTCGAACTGAGCAGCAAGTACAACCTTCCAATTGACTGCCTCCCTCTTAATTACGCCCCTTTGAGTCTGGGGTACCGGATCTTCCGTGATGGTACCGCGCTTTTTTGCAAAGATGAGGTATTAAGAGATGCAATCATCGAGGATACGGTAACAGAGGTCCTTGATTTTATGCCCCTCAGGGAAGGGGCTATAAGGGAGCTTGTATAGGTATGTCCGTGGACAGGGAGAGGATTGCAAGCCGGATATCTGATGTGCAGGTTGCAATGGAACAACTCGAAAAGTATGCTGTAATGGATGCCGATGAGTTTGTTTCGAACAGCGAGAAGGTAGCGGCATCAAAGTATCACCTGCTGACGATGATAGAAGGTTGCATATCCATATGTACCCACATAGCTGCCAGAGAGATACATAAGGTTCCAGAAGGGTATGGGACATGCTTCAAGCTTTTGGCTGAGAACAACCTGATTGATGAGGAGCTTGCAAACAGCCTTTCAAGGATGGCTGGATTCCGTAATCTCCTTATACACCAATACTGGGAGATCGATAATCATAATGTCCATAAATATATCATCTCTGGTAAGGAGGATGTAAAGACGTTTATTCAAATAACAGGCGACAGGTATTTGAAGTAGATCCATCGCTGATAATTACCTGGACCGACCTTGTTCAAATACGGCGTTTCAGTCCGTCAGTTGAAATACTGGTAAAGAATAAGGCCCCTTTTAAGGGGCCTTCTCGATGGAAACTGAAGACGAGGCTGAGCCATTTGGGGCTAAGTCCCCGACAAGAGGAAATTGCCTCACTGGTTCTTCAGGGTTTTTCCAATCGGGAGATCGCCGAGCGGCTTTTCATCTGTGAGCAGACCGTCAAAGACCATCTGCGCGATATTTTCGAGAAGATTCAAGTCCGCCGTCGGAGTGAATTTACAGCAAAGATACTGGGGCTCAACATTCCATAATAAAATGCCCTTATCGCCCCGGCTAGATCTTTTCAATTGTAGCAACAAGTAGAATAACATCCATGTGGCTCGGATCTGAGAATCTTGTCTTCATGGAAAGCCTTTTAATCCTGATAAGATTCGGTGAGTTTTCAATGGCAGAGATCACCTCTATGGCCTGATTCAGCAGGATATTGTCGATCTTTACCTCCGCTATGCTCTCTCTATATTCATCGGAAAGCGGTAAGGTTTGAGGCTTCATGTAGGCTATATTTGTTCGGATATCCTTGCTGTTGGCAAGACCCTCAAGGAAGGAGAGGAGGGAAAACTCCTTCCTCTCTCTTAACTTTGTATCAATTTCCTTCACTCTATCCCGGAGTTGAATATAGTCATCTTTTATGGTGACGATCTCTTTTAAGTCCCTCTCTTTCTGTTGTATCAGGCGTTCTTTGACATCAATCCTGTCTGTCAGATAGGAGTAACCCAGACTCAGTCCGTATAATAAGAGTAAAACGAAAAAGGCAGCCCCTCCTGCAAGGAATATCTTCTCCCTTCGCGATAGCCTTTCTATAAGATCTCCAGGCAGCCCCATCAATAATTACCCCCTCAAACCTTTTCTGACATAGCTATAGTTATTCTGAATCTCACCTTTTTCTGGTTTGCCCCTACCTTTGCATCACTTACGTTTACCTCTTTGAATAAGGGCCCCCTTTTTAGCCCTCCCTTTATCCTGTCGATAGACTCAAATGAATCTGTCTCTGCATCTATCCTTACCTTATCCTGATCTATGGACAGCTCGTATATATCTATGGTGATCTCTTTTGGGATCTCTTCGGATAAGAGGTTTAAGATCTCAAGCATCGTGACCTCGCTGCGGATGAGGATCTCCGCCTTTTTTCTCAGATCCTCCTTGGCACCCTTGAGCTGGGATGTCTCATCCACTATATTCTTGATCTCCGGCAGGGTATCCTTGAAGACAGCCCTGACCTCTGATTTTACCTTCTGATAGCGCTCATCTTTTATTTGGTATTTTATATATATATCTGCCAAGGCAACCATTAATATAAGGAGTATAACAGACCCCAGGTATATTAACCTTGACCGGGTTTCTCTCTTTTCCTTTGCACCTGCAAATTCACCCTGCTTGAAATTTATATTGCAGCCCTTCTCCCCTGATACGTATCCGAGCGCTAACCCGATGGCGGGGAAAAAGACCTCATCAATACCATCCCTTTCCGGTTTATGTTTGAGTCTCTTTTTGCTGCCGGGGAGACCTGACCCTGTGGTAAGACCCAGGATTTCCACTGAACCTATCCCGATCCGATCCGAGACAAGTTCCCTTATGCCCTTTAATCTAGCCCCTCCGCCACATAGATACAGGGATGTGATCTTTCCTATATCACCACCCTCCATTATATGCAGGGTCTTTTCTATCTCTCCGAGGAGAGCCTGGACGGGCGGGCGGATGATCTCAGAAATCCTGCCTCCAATCTTTTCGTCTTCTTTCATTTCATGCTTTATCCTTTCAGCCTCATCAGGACTTACTGAAAGCCTGTCCCTGATAACATCTGTTATCAGGTCTCCCCCCAGGAGAATAGTCCTCACCCCCTTTGGGATACCGTTACTTATAAGGCAGATAGATGTCTTGGATGCCCCCATGTCTATTATTGCGTAATCTCCTGTTTCATTTAAGAGGAACCTTGAAATATTAAAGAGGGAAATATGATCTGCACCTACAAGGCCCGGTTCAACTCCGGCCTCCCTTAGCATCCCAAGCAAATCTTTTAACCGCCTCTTCTCAACTGCTGCCACAAGCAGGTTAGATCCTGCCTGATCCCTGCTTATAATATGATAATCCGTTATAAGGTCCTCTGTCTCAAATGGGACCTGTCCTTCAAGCTCAAAGGGTGCGACCCTGGAGATCTTACCCTTGTCCTTAAAGGGAAGAGATATAAACCTTGTGGTCACAAAATTGGACTGGAGAGAGACGGCCAGCTCTCTTTCCCTGATTTTCTTTCTCTTAATGACCTCCTTCAGTATCCCTTTTAAGGTCTCTTCTTTCGGGATGGTACTGGAACGCGGAATCCGCAGCACCTCCTGGTCTGTGAACTCGATCCCAAAGGCAGACTTTTTGACCCCGAGTATTTTGATAGAATGGCGGCCAATATCCAGGCATGTAATTTTCATTGATCCTATTTTACCTGTTCAATTGGATATCGTTCAAATAGTATAGCGGGTGATCGAGGGTTCCCTTCACTGCAAGGATAATCGGCCTGCCTTTATTTGAGACTGCAAAGGGAGACAAGAGTAATGCGATAGGTCCCTCACCCCTCCGGGTTATATTAAAAGTAAGATTTAACATGCTTTCCCTGAATTGATCCCTTATTATTATGTTGCCGCTTCCTATAAGTTCAATGTCCTTAGTTTTGGCAATAAGCCTTTCGATATTTACAACCTCTTCTTTGAGACCGACCTTGCCTGTTACTGAGGAAAAGAGGATCTCTTTTATGGGAAATCCATTGACCTCAATATTGTTCACGTTAAGACCGGCAACCTCGAGATCCAGCAAACCTTTTCCATAGGAAGGGCTAATTGCTGACCAGGCGTAGTCCAGGTCCAGCCTCATCCTGCCGGAGATATTATTACCCCTCGCATCCTTATTTTGAATTATCCTGTCAAGATCAAGGTTGATGCCGCCTCCATTGAGACTATAGTAGATCCCCCTCTCATCCCTTCCGACAACCAATCTTCCCTGAAAGTTGCCGCCGGCGCCCTGTGCCTTAATATCGGCTTCTATCCGTCTTTTAAGCAGGGATAGTATGTTTACCCTGGCATTTATTATGTCCAGATTTAGTCCGTCCAGATAGGGGATAGTCTGTGAGCTGAATCTTACCCCTTTCCAGATAAAGAGTGCCGGCGGCCTAAGCAGCGCTTCTCTTATATCCAACTTTATGGAGGTCTTTTCTTCAATAAGGCCGATGATCCTCTTTTCAATCAGCCTGAATGGGAATCCAAGATACAAGAATAAAAGAAAGACCGAGACAGTGACAAGGAGGTATCCAATCAGTGAGATGGCTATTGGTCTTGCCTTTCTAAGCCATGCAAACAATGTCCCTATGGCCTCTTGATCCTTTTTCCCACAGGGATCTCCTTTAAAGTTGTGAAGGATTTCTCCGCTCCGCCGGCGTCTTTTATTATAATCTTTATCTCCACAGTCAGAGGCACGGCCTTTAATTCATCGGAATTCCAGCTGTCAACCCAATCCGTTCCATTGAAATATCGGAGATTAAGCCCGATCAGGGATTCTCCGAGTTCATATGCCTCGCGATCTTTCTCTGAGGCACTGAAGATATTTGTAATCTCTGAGTGTATAAGTTTATAGGTTTCCCCTTCTTCCTCCTTTTCAAGGTAATAGGAGATTATGTTCATATCAGATTCATTTCCGCCTGCAGAGGATCCATAGTTGGACGCAGACATAAATCTCAGGGCATCCATGGGATGTCCGTTTTCTTCAATATCCTCACCAATAAACAGGCTGTCCTTGTACTCCTCCCTCCAGTATACAGAAGAGATCTCCTCTGACATCTTGTTTAAGCTCAACCTTACAGATCTAAACCTATCTGTCTCCATTTGCACCCCTTCAATTACATCATAGGTCTTGTCAAATGTCCAGTAGACCATTGAGAATATTATCCCGAGTATCCCGACAGCCAAAAGGATCTCGATGAGTGTAAATCCCTTACTGTTCATTTGCCATATATGTAATAAATTCTACATCATCTTCCCTGCCACCTGACTTCCAGGAGACCTTAACCCTTATCTCCCTTGCAAAGTCAAAGGGCGTTGGCGAGACGATCTCTGTCCATCTGAAGCCAGGAGGCTCTTGACCAAAATCCCCGCCTGTTTCACTCAAATCAGGGAACCCGCCAAGTTCAATGTCGGAGATCTTTCTCTGTGCAAGAATGGATGCCATAGTGAGGTTTCGTGAGTATTCATTTATTGCTATATCGTTATTTCTAAGCCCCAGCAAGACTACAAAGGCTATTGCAATAATGGCTATTGATATCATCACCTCCAGGAGGGTAAAGCCCCTATCAGTTCTTTTTTCCCGTATGATCTGCATTTATTTCCACAGCAAATCCAAAGTTCAAAATCCAAATTTCAAATTTGACATTTGAACTTTATCATTTGAAATTGCATAGCATTATCTTAAATCAATATATCCGTCATACACCTTTACCCTGCCTGTGAGCGGGTTAATGACAAGGGTTGTCTCTTCATTCTTATTGCTAACAAGATGGAGAGTCGTCTTTTCTACCCTCCCTGCAGGGAAGAATTGGGTAAAGGTCTTGCCGTCAGTAACAGTACCTGAGTGGAGGGTCTTTACATCCTTAAAAAGCACATTCCTGGGAAGGAAGATTTTTTGAAACAGATTCGGGTCAGCTTCAACGAACTCCCCATCCTCCTTCATGATGGTTACCCAAAGCAGACCTTCCCTGATATCATAATTTAACCTGTGTACCTGCCTTCTTCCGATCGCCTCGTCATATGTATATTGTATGATGCCTATGATCTTCCGTGAGGTTGTTTTAAGATCCCCGCCTGCTATACCGGTAAGCCTCGGAAGGAAGATGGATAGTATAAGACCAAGTATCAGGAGGACAACTGAGAGTTCTATAAGCGTGTAACCGGAAGATCTATGCCTATGCCTTTTATTGATTTTATTCCAGATCCCAGCTCTGTATATCAATATCCTTATTATACCCGCCTACCTCCCCATCAGCACCCATTGAGTAAAGGTCATACTCCCCATGACCCCCCGGACTAATATACTGATAGGGATTACCCCAGGGGTCTTTCGGTATCTTAGGAAGGTATCCGCCTTCTTTCCACTTTTTTGGTGTCTCGCCGATTGTCGGCACCCTGACCAGGGCATCGAGTCCCTGCTCTGTTGATGGATAAAAACCATTATCCAGCTTGAAGAGGTTCAATGCCTGTTCAATATTCCTTATCTGTACCGTTGCGGCAGTCCTCCTTGCCTCGTCTGTCCTTCCGACGATCTTGGGTACGACAAGCACTGCAAGTATGGCCAGGATGGTTATAACTACCATTATCTCAATCAGGGTGAAACCGTCCTTT
>JACRHA010000120.1 GCA_016234185.1 Nitrospirota bacterium | reverse complement strand
TTTGCCATCTCATAAAGCATCCCAAGATCATATTTAATGGCGAGGGATCGTTTATCGTCGCACCTTGGATCAGATATAGCCTTTTCAAGCTGGGCAATGGCCGATTTATACATCCCCTTTTCCTGGAAGCAGATAGCAAGCATGCTTGCCGAATCAAAAAAGTAGTCGGGTCCCTTTATGGAAAGCTGGAACTCGCCTATGGCCTCATTTACCAGGCCCATCTCTTTGTAAGCTATACCGAGATTGTAATGTGTTTCAAAGTCTTCCTCGCCGAATTGCTTCTGAACACCCTTCTGAAAGTCCTGGAAGATAGATTCAAGCTCTTCGTCAAGCTCTTTAGTCTCTGATTTCTCCGGTTTTTCTGCTGTGAGATCCTCCTTCAGGACCTCAGAGAGATCAAAATATTCCTCTTCTTCTCCTTTTGATCCTGCCTCCTCTTTTTGTATCAGCTCCCCGACGATTTCATCTGAAACCACCTGTCCAACCGGTTCCCCTATTGTTGACTCTTCTGTGGGCCTAATCTCCGTTTGTGCCTCAGGTTCATCAACTGCTGAGGCCTCCCTGAAGCCCTCTTCTATCTCGGTCTCTACTTCAAACTCGGCAAGTTTGGCCCTGGCCTCATCGCTGTCGGGGTATTTTTCGAGTATCTTATGATACATATTCCGTGCATCCTCAACAAGGCCTTGCTGGAGATAGAATTCTGCCTCTGCCAGATCCTCAGTTAAGTTATTTGAGGCATTGTCCTCTTCCTTGACCGCCTCAATCGGTTCCTCAATGACCTGATCCACCCATGAGGGCCTATCCTCCTCTTCCTTTATGACTCTGGTTTCTTGAGATCCGTCTGTTAAAATTATGGAAGGCTGGACTGCATCGGTCTGTGTTCTTTCAAGGAGGGCCTCAGGCGCCTCACCTTCAATCTCAATCTTGCCCATTGCCTCCTTAACAGATTCGTTATCAGGATCAAGCCTTGATGCCTCATCGAGTATAGATATCTTGTTGACAAAATCGCCCTGTTGCCCATATATCCCCGACAGGAAGATACACTCTGAAACCGCTTTTTCAATCTTACCCTCAAGCCTGTAGATCTCCTTTAGCTGGATATGTGCCTTTAAATTGGCAGGTTCAAGGTCTACGATAGCCTCCAGTTGGTCTATAGCGTTCTTGGTGAGGCCATATTTCATATATACCTCAGCCTCGGTAAAGTATGCATCGATCTTTTCAATAGTCTGCGAATCTTGAGTCCCTGCTTTGCCAACAACCACTGCCTCTTCGGTTGCCATAGCCCCCACGCCAGGCTTAACGACTTCTGTCTCATGTACAACATCGACCGGAGCTTCGACGACCTCCGGCCCTGACGGTTTTACCTCAGCCGGCTCAAAGATGTTCCTGAATCTCTCAGCTTCCAAGCTGTCCGGCACAAGCTCTTTGATCTTTTGATAAATTGGGTTTGCCAGACTTGCCTCTGCTAACGAGCCCTTATCAAGATAATATTCAATAACTTTGGCATATTCGCTGACTGAAAGGTCCAGGTTTCCGCTCCGTTCATAGAGTTCTGCCAGCAGCAGTATAGCTTCTACCTTGGCGCTGTCGGCCTTGAGATAATCCAAGATAATCTTTTCAGCCTTTTCAAACTCGTCCTTCCTGACATATTCTTCTGCAATCGGCCTGAATTCAGAGAATGCCTCCTCAAACTTAGACCTCCCGAGATATATATACCCTAGTCTCTGGCGAAAGAGGGGATTTTGCAAGTCCTTTTTTAGGAGCTCCGTGACTATACCCTCTGCTTCATTAAATCTTCCTGCCTGAATATGGGAATCAGCCTCGCCCAGGAGGCTATTCACGTCCGGTTTTTTTGTCGAGACATTTAATTTTTCAAGCCCTTTTAGGGCCGTGCTGTTTGTTGGGTCAATCTTTAATACCTGTCCGTAGAACTCCTCCGCCTCCTTAAGCTGCTCCTTATAGTAATAGACATCTGCTATCTCAAGGAACTCCTTTGCTGCCTCATTCTTCAGTCCTTCTTTTAGGTACATTTCGGCTAGTTTCAGCTTGATATTGACATTGGTTGGATCAAGGTCAGCAATCTTCTTGTAGATATCGAGGGTCTCTTTTATCAGGCCACTCTTGGCGTAGTGTCTTGCAACCCTCAGATAATCCTCGATTGCGTTACTGGTAAGACCACGCTCAGCATTTAAATCTGCGAGTTTCAGGTATATATCTATTCTTTCGGGGATGAGCTTTATGATCTTTTTGTAGACCGCTATGGTCTTAAGGACAAAACCTGCTTTATTGAAGGCATCAGCGGCCTTGAGATATTCCTCCACAGCATCTTTTGCTGAATTCTTTTTTAGATGTAGATCTCCGACAGTATTGTAGATATTTCCGTCACTCGGCGTGAGCGAGAGAAGCTTTTGCCACTCCTCTATCGCCTTTTCTATCTGTCCTCTAGCGGTATAACGCTGCGCATTTTCTACGATTTTGCTTTTATCGATTGCCATCAGTGATGATCCAAATAAGTTGTTTTAAATTAACAGATTTGGCAATCCTTGTCAAGGTGAAGCAAGACTTGACACAACGAATAGAGATGGCTTAATCTAAAAAGATGCCAAAGGCAAGTTGGAGGATTTATGTCAATACCCAGCTCCTGTCCAGGGAGCAAGAATATAAAACAGCCGGTGCCTGAATATAGGCATTGTCCCAAATGCGCAGATGAGGTGGAGATCTGGTCTGATGAACTTATAGTTGAGTGCCCTAAGTGTAGATGTATGATAAGCAAGGAGATGAAGAATTCATGTATCGAGTGGTGCAAATTTGCAAACGGATGCGTAGGAGAAGAGATCTTAAAGAAACTAAGAGAGGAGAAATAGTTAGATGATACCTACCATAGAATGGAAAGAGGGTGTTGTAAGAATACTGGATCAATCGAGGCTGCCCGATGAAGTCTCTTTTGTAGACTGCAAGGATTACAGGATGGTTGCCCATTGCATCAGGGAGTTGATTATAAGGGGGGCGCCGGCAATCGGGATTGCCGCTGCCATGGGCCTTGCACTTGGCGCAAGGGAGATAGACACAGCAGATTATGATAAATTTATAGTAAGGTTTAGTGAGATAGCGGATACCATTGCCTCAACAAGGCCGACCGCTGTTAACCTTTTTTGGGCCATTGAGCGGATCAGGGGCCTTGTTAATAAAAACAAGGGGAAGAGTGTTGAGGATATAAGATCTCTTGTATGTGATGAGGCGAAGAATATTCTCGAAGAGGATATTTCTTCCAACAGGCAGATCGGCAGGAATGGTGCAAAGTTGATTGAGGACGGAGATACTGTCCTTACCCACTGTAATGCAGGGGCTCTGGCTACCGGGGGTTATGGGACTGCCCTTGGTGTGATAAGGGCTGCCCACGAAGAGGGAAAGAAGATAAAGGTATTTGCTGACGAGACAAGGCCTGTACTCCAGGGGGCGCGTCTAACAGCCTGGGAGCTAAAAGAGGACGGCATAGATGTAACCCTGATAACGGATAATATGGCCGGATACATGATGAGTCGTGACCTTGTAGACCTGTGCATTGTGGGTGCAGACAGGATAGCTGCCAATGGTGATACAGCGAACAAGATCGGGACATACACTGTGGCTGTCCTTGCCAGGGAGCACGGGATACCATTTTATGTAGCTGCCCCAAGCTCTACTGTGGATGGTTCGATCTCCTCAGGGAATGAGATAGTTATTGAAGAGCGTAACCCTGAAGAGGTTACCCATATTATGGGTAAGATCCGGGTGGCGCCAATTGGTGTCTCGGTGGCCAACCCGGCCTTTGATGTAACGCCTGCCAGATATATAACTGCTATTATTACCGAGAAGGGCGTATTTAAGCCGGAAGAGATAGGAAAGACACTGGGGTCTTGAAATACCGTAACCCAGTCTGTTAAAATAAAATTATGAAAAGATTAGTTGTCTTACTAGTAATGCTATTTGCAATATCACTTTCCAGTTGCGCTTACAATAAAGAGAGCCTGATGCAATACGATTATCCATACCCTGCGTACAATCAGCCTAACTATCCCTACAATTATGGTCCTTCCATTTATCCTTACACCACCTACCCATATCCCTACCTAATGGGCACTGTACCATATTATCCATATCCTATCCCATGAGTGATACCATTCGCATTCATTTGGCTACCTGCGTCTTCTGTTGAACAGCCCCTTTAGGTGGTCAATTATCTCCTCTACTGTAACCTTTTTCAGTTCCCTTGTCCTCCTGTCCTTGAACTCTACGAACCCCTCATTCAGATTCTTTTCTCCAACTATCACATGGTAGGGGGTTCCTATTAGATCTGCATCCTTAAATTTAACCCCGGGCCTCTCATCCCGGTCGTCGATCAGCACATCTATGCCCACACCCAGCAAGGAGCCATAGATCAGTTCCGACGTAATCATCACCTTCTCGTTATTCACATTTAAAGGGATAACCTGAACATGGAAAGGGGCAAGGGGAATTGGCCATACGATCCCATCCTTATCATGGTTCTGCTCAACAGCGGCTGCGATAGTCCTCCCTATTCCTATGCCGTAGCAACCCATAAAAAAGAAGGCCTCCTCGCCTTTCTTGTTCAGGAACTTTGCAGACATCGGTTCGCTGTACTTCTTCCCGAGTATAAATAGTTGCCCAACCTCGATCCCCCTGTCAATAGAAAGTGGAGATCCGCACTTAGGGCATGGATCACCTGCTAACACCTTCCTGATATAGGAAAACTGATCTACCTTAAAATCCCTTCCAATATTGACATTTACCAGGTGGACATCCTTCTCATTCCCTCCGACAATGAAGTTAGACAATTGTCCTACTGCATGATCGGCAACTATCCTGATCCCTCTTAACCCTACAGGCCCTGAAAATCCGGAGGGCCCGCCGGTGATCTTTTCTATTGCTTCTTGGTCTGATAACATCAGTTCATTCGCAGAGATGAGGTTCTTTAGTCTTACCTCATTGGCCTCATGGTCTCCCCTCACGAGGACTGCCACTGGTCCAGTATCGGTCTTATATATAAGGGTCTTCACCAATTTATCTGACCTCACACCGAGGAAAGCAGATACCTCTTCTACAGACTTGACCCCAGGCGTATCGACTCTATTTCTCTCCTCTTCTTTCTCTGACTTGGTTCCCCCGTCATTAACCTTTGATTCAGCCCTTTCCATATTGGCTGCATATTCACATGACCCACAGCTTACAACTGCCTCCTCGCCGGTATCTGCCATCACCATAAACTCATGCGAGAATGTTCCGCCTATAAGGCCTGTATCAGCCTCCACAGCCCTGAACTTAAGACCACATCTGTTGAATATCCTGGTGTAGGCATCGTGCATAGATTTGTAAGTTTCACGGGCATCCTCTTCATCCCGGCCAAAGGAGTAGGCGTCCTTCATTAAGAACTCCCTTCCCCTCATCAGGCCAAACCGGGGTCTTATCTCATCCCTGAATTTAGTCTGGATCTGGTATAAGGTTATCGGGAGCTGTCTGTATGACCTGATCTCCCTTCGCATAAGATCTGTTATTACCTCCTCATGGGTAGGCCCTATACAGAACTCCCGGCCATGCCTGTCCTTAAACCTCAGAAGTTCCTTGCCGTAGAGGTCCCACCTGCCGCTCTCCTGCCAGAGTTCGTCAGGCTGAACTGCCGGCATTAGCAACTCCTGGGCGCCGATCCTTTCCATCTCCTCCCTTACTATCCTGATCATCTTGTTCATTATCCTCAACCCGAGGGGAAGATAGGTGTAGATCCCGGCTGCAAGTTTTCTTGTCATCCCGGCGCGGAGCATCAGTCTATGGCTTACGACCTCTGCCTCGCCCGGATCCTCCCTTAAGGTGGGTATAAGAAATCTGGAATATCTCATAGCATTACCAACAGCATCCTGATTCAGGTTTAAAAGTTTATTAACATAGCATTATTTATTAAATACATCAAGACATTTGCAGAGAGGATGAGGCACTGTTTGGAGTTCTCTGGCCCCCTAATTCTAAGTATCTCTTTGTTATCAGGACTTAAACAATTAAAGCAACCATACTTTTCTATCGGTAAGTTGG
>JACRHA010000118.1 GCA_016234185.1 Nitrospirota bacterium | reverse complement strand
TTCGTATTCTTCGACCCTGGGCGCTGCAAAGAGCGGATGTGTATGGCTGTCAACAAAACCCGGCATTACTACCTTGCCTTCTGCCTCTAATATTTTGCATTTTCCAATCTTTGAGGAGGGGTCCTTGTAATATATATCTGAGATAATACCGTCCCTGATAAGGAGAGAGCCATTTTCAATCAGGCCCAGCTGGCCCATCTCCTTCCCGGATCTGGGTCTTTTGGGGCCCGAAAGGGTGATTAGCTGGGAGGCGTTTCTTATGAGGATGGTATCTTCTTTTGGGATCAGTGTGCAGTGTTCAGTGTGCAGTATTTGCGTGACATGATCACTTTTTATTCTTTTGATCATCTTTTCTTATTTCTTCGGCCCCGTGATCTCCGCCAAGACCTTTGATTTTTGCCTGTGCCTCTCCTGAGTAGGGGGAGGAAGGAAAGCCTGCTATGATCTCCTTGTATTTCTTGATAGCTTCATCCTTGTTTCCCATTATCTCAAGTATCCTCCCGGACTCATAAAGGGATTGATCCCTGTTTTTCGCAAATTCCAAACCTGCCGCTTTATTGAAACTCTCCAGGGCATTCTGGTTGTCACCCTTTGCAAGATAGGCGTAACCGAGTCGTTGATAGACCAGGGGTACAAGGTCTCTCCTCTCAGGATATCTCTTTAAAAAAACCTTATATACATTTATGGCAGCATCGTATTCTTTGATCTCCATATGCGCATTGCCAAGGTAATAACTTGCAATAGGGGCGCTGCTGCTCCTTCCGTAATCAGAAAGGATCTTCTGATAGATCTCAATCGCCTTCTTTAGGTCCTGACCTGTCTTTTCCCTCCCCGAGCCGAAGTAGTAGCGTGAGGCATCATATTCAAGCTTTACCGCCTTCTTATCATCCATCCTGCCCTTAATATTAAAGACCCCATAGGCAACTCCTATGGCAAATACTATTGCAAGTCCCACAAGGAGATGTTTAACATTTTCTCTTGAAAATAGGACCAACCTCTCCATGATTGATATAAATTCGTCCGGCTCTTTAAGTTGTTTCTTCGGGTCTATCTTAATCCTGTAGGCCACTATCCCCTCCCTGTTATCTTCTTGAGTAGTCTCTCTGAATTTTTTATTACGTCCATTGTCTGGATCTGAGAAAGCCCTGAGCCTAAGATCAGATCTCTTGCCATATCATCTCCCATCAGGTCGTGGGGTGAATGCGCATCTGTATTGAATACCAACCTTGCGCCGACCTCAGTAGCTATCCTGGCGACATGCCCGTTTGTAAAGGAATGTCCGGCCCTCCCTGATAGTTCAAGGTATATATCCCTTTCCGCAGCCATCTTTGCCTCTTCAATGCCTATAATACCGGGATGGGCAAGGATATCTATATCAGATCCGACCGCCGCCCTGTTGGTCCCGGGAGGAACAGGCTCAACCCTGGTTTCTCCGTGTACCAATATCACCTTTGCGCCAAGGCCTCTTGCCTCTCTTGCAAGTTCGGATATAAGTTCAGGGGGATTGTGGGTAAGCTCTACCCCGGGAAGGGCTATAATATTTGAGAACCTGGTGATCTGATTGCAGACGCGTACAAGTCTTGGGATTATGAAATCCAGGTTTGATGTGTCTGCATGGTCGGTGATGGCTATTGCCAAATAGCCTCTCACAAAGGCCCTCCGCACAAGCTCAGATGGAATAAGTTCCCCGTCGGAGAAGATGGAATGTGTATGAAAGTCAATCATCTTAATATATAGTCTGTATTTCTAGTTGCCTGTAAGATTCTATAAGATTAGGAGGGACAAAGTCAATTTGCCCTGACCAGTCCTTCCCTTACCGCACCTTAAACTTTGCCTTGCTTGACATCGGCCATACCTGAAACTATACTTTACTCATTTAAACGATATTTTTAACGGAATATTTGGGATCTGTCGGATGCATCAAAGACTATACCTAAGGGTAGGGGATCATGTGATCCATATGAGGTATCCCCAATGGGGGCAGGGCAACGTAGTAGAGGTGAAGAGCTCTATGGTTGCAGGTGGGTTCTGCCTTGCAAGGATCTTGTTTGGCGACGGGGTTGAGAGGTCGTTCAATAATAGCCTTGATGATTATTCCTGTTGCTATTTTTCAGGCCTAAGGATCTGCTCAGAGACCGTTCATGATGAGAGAAAGAGGATGAGGCGCGGTTCTCCGGCCTGATAGACAGAACAAATCATGGAAATCTATGCCCCTTAGAGAATCTGAAAAGAAAGCCCTCATGGAGCTAAAGAAGATCCTGGAAGAGGTTTATGGACTTCTCGATTTCCGGATCTTTGGTTCAAAGGCCAGGGGGGAAGATAGCCTTGAGTCGGATATCGATTTGATGATCGAACTGTCTGAGGTTAGCCCAAAAATAGAATCGGAAATTGATAAGATCATATTTAGTATAAACTTGAGATATGACTGCTTTATATCAGCAGTAATCTTTAGCAAGATTGAATTAGAAGAGGGTCCAAATAGGGATGGCATGGATCTCATTCTGACAGCCGACGAGACAGGTTTGGCCATTAGTAAGATCAATTGTCAGCTTGAATTCGTGAGCCGCAGTAGAGCCTCACAGACATATTC
>JACRHA010000119.1 GCA_016234185.1 Nitrospirota bacterium | reverse complement strand
TGACCTCAGGCGTTCCCCACTCGCTCCGCTCGTTAGATTGCCCTGATTTGACAGGCGTAACTCCATAGGTTACACTGTAATAGTGATTAAGAACTTCGTGCATAAAGGGCTGGAGAGATACTTCTACAACGGATCTAAAAAAGGTATACAAGCACAAAACGCTCAGAGATTAGCTGACATACTTGACAGACTTGATGCAGCAAGAGACGTAACTGATATGAAATTTCCAGGGTCTGACCTGCACCAACTCAAAGGGAAGATGAAAGGATTATGGGCAGTAAAGGTTTCGGGAAATTGGAGAGTAGTTTTCAGTTTTAAAGAAGCCAATGCATATGATGTTAATTACATAGACTATCATTAGAAAGGTGACAACATGAGAACAAGGAAAAGAACTCCTACACATCCAGGAGGCATTCTGAGAAGGCATTATATGGAATCATTATCTTTAACTGTTTCAGATCTTGCCGAGATTCTTGGGGTATCAAGAAAGACATTATCGAAGATTGTAAACGAGCGTGGTTCTGTAACACCGGATATGGCTTTGCGTCTGTCAAAGGCATTCAGAACAACACCGGAGTTATGGCTCAACCTTCAGCAGAATTATGACTTGTGGCATGCATCTCAAGATTCTAAAGATTGGAAAATGGTTGAGGCAATTGCAGTATAAGCAGTCTAAAGTTTTTGATACGGGGCCTGACAACTTGTTGACTATTTCAGATCAAATAGTATATCCTCTTGGTGATACCCTAATAGGAGGCATGATATGTCTAAAGCCCTTTCTTTGAAATTAAAGGACGAGGTCTTTCAGGAGGCAGAAGAAATACTCCGCAAGAGCCGAAGGCCGAGAAACGCCTACTTTAACGAGGCGATCAATTTGTATAACAAGCTCTGGAAACGGAGGCTGCTAAAAAAAACCTTAGCCAAGGAGTCGGCCCTTGTAGCAGAGGACTCCATGGAAGTCCTGGAGGCATTTGAACAGATTGAAGACGAAATCATTTAAGTGGACCACATGGAGATCAAGAAGGGGCATGTCTACATCGCTGATCTAAATCCAAGGATCGGAACCGAACCAGGAAAGATTAGGCCAGTTGTGGTTGTTCAGACCGATCTTCTAAATGGAACCCATCCCTCTACCATCATCTGTCCCATTACCACTAAATTACAACCGGAATCAGAATTTTTGCGGGTTCATTTGGCAGTAGGAGAAGGAGGCATGAAAGAGCCATCTGACATATTGGTGGATCAGGTGCGTGCCATTGATAATAGGAGGTTTGTTAAGATTACCGGAAGACTATCCCGAAGAAATGCAAAGAAGCTTATGCAGAATCTTAGAATACTTTTAACCTAAAAATGATGGGAATGTCTGATCAATCTAAAGTTCCTTTACTATATACCTATGCGAAAATGCCGCTTTTTAATTGGATAAGGGATGTCTTTGAGCTTAGCCGAAATAACTACGACAAGGTAGGGCACTTCGCCCAGGGCTTCTTTCCCGCGATCATTGCCCGGGAGATATTGATGAAGTGCGAAAGCGCTGTCGCGAGATCGACGAAGAGACCGTGGAGTTGCGTGACGCTGAAAATGTTTTTGCCCGAGGCTATGCATCTCTCGGATGATACCGCCGTGATCCTGGGTACTGGAAAAAGCGTGTTCCCTAAGCCCATGTACCTTTATAGAAACTGAAGGGCCAGGGCCTGGCAATCACAATAACACTTTGCTGCCTTTGGGCCCAGGCGATTAATCATACGTTAATTTTTTCTTTTTTTCCTATTCGACTCCTCAACCAGGGTAAAATCTATGGTCCTGCTCTCAATGTCTACCCGCTTTACCCTTACCCTCACCTTATCACCCAGCCGGAAGATCCTCTGGCTATGTTCCCCTATAAAGGCATGCTGTTTTTCATGGTAGACATAATAGTCGTCAGATATAGTGCTCACCCGGACCAGGCCTTCCACAAAGAGGGCCTCAAGCTCGACAAAGAAGCCGTATGCAGTAACCCCTGTTATGAAACCATCATGTTCTTCTCCCTCCTTATCTGCCATAAACCTGACCTTTTGACGGTTTACTGATTCCCTCTCGGCCTCCATAGCTAGTCGTTCCCGCTCGGAGGTCTGGAGTGCAATGTTGGGGAGGATCTCCTTCCAGCGTTCGGCCCGTTTCCTGGCCAATGCCTTTTTCCTTCCGACCTCACGGAGTATCCTGTGAACTATCAGGTCCGGATACCTGCGGATCGGGGAGGTAAAGTGTGTATAGAATTCCGCGGCAAGCCCAAAGTGCCCAAGGTTTTCTTCGGAATAGCGTGCCCGCTTCATGGATCGGAGCAGGACATGATTGATCAGGCGTTCCTCAGGCGTATCCTTAACCCTATCCAGGATCTCTGAGAGGGTCAATGGCCTGATACCTCCTGAGACTGGCAGCCGGATGCCAAAGTTGTGGATAAACTCGCTGAAGGCGATCATCTTTTCAGGATTGGGTTCTTCATGGATACGGTAGAGGAAGGGGATCTCAAGGCGGCAGATATGCTCGGCAACCGTCTCGTTGGCGGCCAGCATGAACTCCTCAATGATCCGGTGCGCAATATTCCTCTCTTCTTTGATGATGTTGACGGGTTCTCCCTGCATGTCGAGGACTATCTCAGGCTCAGGCAGGTCGAAATCAAGGCTTCCCCTGCGGATCCTTTTGGCATAGAGCCTTCTGCTCAGTGCCTCCATCAGCTCAAACATCCGGATCATCGGTTTGTATCTTTTTGTGATCTCCTGGTCCCGGTCGACCAGGATCTGCCGGACTGCGGTATAGGTCATCCGCTCGTTACTTTGGATTACGCTATCGTAGATCTTATAGGAGGTCCGGTTCCCTTCTGAGTCAAAATACATTTCAGCAGTCATGGTAAGGCGGTCTACCTTTGGATTGAGGCTGCAGATCCCGTTTGAAAGCCGCTCAGGAAACATAGGGATGACTGCATCGGGAAAATAGACACTGGTGCCACGGCCAAAGGCATCGAGGTCGAGCGCTGACCCTTCTGCGACATAGTGACTGACATCGGCAATATGAACAAAGAGGCGAAACCCCCTGTCCGGCATCTGTTCTATGGAGACAGCATCATCAAAATCTCGGGCCCTCTCCCCATCTATGGTAACCGTTTGAAGATCACGCAAATCGGCCCTTCCTGCGAGCATCTCAGGCATCACCTCTTCGGGGATATGCTCAGACTCTTCCAGGACATCAGGAGGAAACTCCCTTTGAAGATTATACTCCTCTATTACGGCCTCTGTTTCAATCCTGGCATCTGTCGACCTTCCCAGTATTCTAATGATCTTTCCCTGCGGGTTCCGGTTCTTTGTCGGATAGCTGGTGATCTCGGCTACAACCATATCTCCTTCTCTGGCCCTCTTCATCTCTCCATGCAGGATGTAGAGGTCCTGATTGATTCGTTTATCTGAGGGGACCACGAATCCGAAGCCCCTGCCGCTTTCAAACCTCCCCACGATCCTGGTATGTGTCCGCTCAAGCACCCGTATGATCCTTCCCTCAAGGTTACCGCCTTCCTTCCGGGCCTCAATACGTGCAACTACCTTATCCCCGTGCATAGCCCCTTCCATATTCTTTGAGCCGATATAGATATCCCCTGTTCCGGGTTTGTCAGGTATAACAAATCCATACCCGTCGGGATGTCCTTTTAGTTGCCCTGAGACCAGGCTCATCTTCTCGGGCAGTCCGTACCGGTTTCCCTTGGTGCGGACGATCTCTCCTTCCCTGGTCATCTTGCGGAGAAGCTTTTTGAATACAACCCGTTCCTCTTTAGGTATAGACAGCGCTCGTATCAGCTCCGGCATGAGCATTGGATGGTCTGATTTTTCCCTGATCTTTTGGAGGATCTCTTCTTGTGCGAACATAGATTTACCCCGTTGGTTTGTCCTATTATACCCCAATCCTCTGTATTGGTATAGCTTTTTTGGTGCAGGCTGCTGTATAAATAGGGAGGAGAATTTATATGATGCAGATTAAATTTCTTCAGGAACTGATTATTATCTTTGGTCTTTCAATAGTAGTAGTGTTGATCTTCCAGCGTTTTCGCCTTCCTTCGATTATCGGATTTTTGATATCAGGCGCGCTGATTGGCCCCTATGGCCTGAACATGATCGATGATGTAGAACAGGTGAAGATGCTGGCTGAGGTGGGTGTCGTCCTTCTCCTCTTTACTATAGGCCTTGAATTCTCGCTGGCCCGGCTCTCCCGTATCCGGACCTTTGCCTTAAGCGGCGGCTCTCTTCAGGTCGGCCTTACGATTATCATGACTGCCTTAGTGTTCTCTTCCTTAAAGTTTCCCCTCCGTACCGGTCTTTTCTGGGGTTTCCTGCTGGCATTGAGCAGCACGGCAATTGTCCTGAAGATCCTCCTTGACCGTGGAGAGCTTGATACACCCCACGGCCGGTTGTCCCTTGGGATTCTGATTTTTCAGGATCTCATTGTTGTACCCATGATGCTGGTCGTATCCTTTTTCAGCAGTTCTATGAATGAGGATCCTCTGGGTATCTTATTCGTCCTGCTTAGGTCATTTTTTCTGATAGGTTTGATCATTATTTCTGCCAGATGGCTTGTACCAAAGGTCCTTTTCCTTGTGGTCCGGGCCAGGAGCAGGGAGCTTTTTGTGATTGCAGTGATCCTGATCTGTCTTGGCATTGCCTGGCTGGCCGCAAATAGCGGGCTCTCCCTGGCGCTTGGGGCCTTTATTGCAGGTCTTGTGATCTCTGAGTCGGAGTATAGTCATCAGGCCCTGGCCGATATATTGCCCTTCCGTGACAGTTTCAACAGTCTCTTTTTTGTATCTATCGGCATGCTTTTGGACGTGCGTTTCTTCCTTGATCATACCGTTATGATCCTGTCTATCGCCGCCCTGGTCCTGATAATAAAATGCCTGATAGCCGGCGGGGTGACGCTGGCACTGGGCTATCCGGTTCAGGTGGCCGCGCTGGTAGGACTCTCTCTGGCGCAGGTAGGGGAGTTCTCCTTTGTCCTGGCACAGACAGGCCAGGATCTGGGTCTGCTGGTGGGGGGCAGTTATCAGCTATTCCTGGTTATATCTATCCTGAGCATGATAGCTACCCCCTTTCTGATCCGGCTGGGTCCCGGGATTTCAGGCCGGGCCGAGTCGCTTAAAGTGGGCATGCCCTGGCTTCGGGGCCGCAGGCTTATTGACCTTGAGCCGCAGAGCTTGACCTTGAAAAATCATGTGATTATCGCCGGCTACGGATTAAATGGCCGGAACCTGGCGCGAGTGCTAAAGGAGACCCGGACCAGCCATGTAATCCTTGATATCCATGGAGAGGTCGTCAGGCATGCCCGTCTGCATGACGAGGCCATCTATTTTGGGGATGCTACACAGATAGAGGTGCTCCATCGCCTTTGTATCAAGGCGGCAAGAGTGCTGGTGCTGGCTATATCAGATCCCTTCGCAACGCGCAGGGCGATCCAGGCGGCCCGCCAGGCCAATCCGGATATCCATATCATTGTCAGGACGCGTTATGTCAATGAGGTGGATGAGCTTCTCAGGCTTGGCGCCAATGAGGTAGTCCCGGAAGAACTTGAGACCTCCCTTGAGATCTTTGACCTGGTACTCCGGCAGTACCATATCCCGCGTATGAAGATCGCAGCAAAGAAGGAGGAATTGCGCAAAGAAGGATACGCAAAATTGAGGCGGGGAGAGATAGAGGCATACGTTGGAGGTGGTCTCTTGCCATCCGAGGTAGAGGTGGAACACTACCGCCTCAGGGAAAACTCCCTGGTCGCTGGAAAAAGCCTTGGCGAACTGGAATTGCCGGCCAGGACTGGTGCCCTGGTTGTGGCAGTTATCCGGCGTGATGAGACCCTATCTAACCCTGGGGGATCTTTTAGGGTCGAATCAGGGGATCTCCTTGTCCTGGCAGGAAAAAGGGAGGAGATAGACAGGGCAATACATTATCTGGATAGAGGATCTGGCCCCAAACCTTTATAAGGGACATTATTGACTGAGCCGGGTTGACAACGACCTCAAATGAGACTTATATTATGCGTTGCTTGCTAAGGAGGGAAGGATGAGAGAAAAACGGATGGTTATGTATAAAAAGGGGGTATTCTGGTGCCCGCCATGTAATTGCAGATTTGTCCATGAAAATTGGATTGAGCAGTGGAGGATCAGGTGCCCCAAGTGCGGAAGCAGCAGCTCATTTGAAGATACTGCTGTTGAAGAGCATGTAGAGGAGGAGACCAGAAAATATTAAATTAACAAATCATACCCGGCCTAAGGTTTCTGATTACCCACCTTATTTGGCAATCCAGATGTAACTATAAAATGAAATGCACGTCCTGATTTGATCTTTTCAAGATAGCCTTTTTTTGCAAGGGTCAAAAGATCTGTCCGTGCCGTCTGGTAGGAAGTATTGTGAGAATTTTTATGCGATTCAATGGTGTAAACAAAATCTGGATGTTTTATGGCATGTTGAATGAGGGCCCTCTGGCGGTAATTCATCCATGAAGCCTTCTTTAGCAGCATTAAGGTTGCCTGATACCCTTTTTGCTTTCCTTTGAGGTAACCTTGCAGATCCTTGATTGCAAGGCGGATGGCTCGTATGTGATAAACGATAAAATATGTAACATCGCAATCATCCAGTTCAGAATGCAGAAAGGCCCTCAGATATTGTCCGCGCGATCTCAAGAATATCCTGGAGATCGAGAGATACTCAAATAACCAGTACTTATGTTTTAGCATATACCAGTAAAATAGTGTTCTTGCGATCCGACCATTTCCGTCCACATAGGGATGAAGGTAGGCCAGCCAGAAATGGAGAATAATCGCCCGGATGACAGGATGAATAAAAAAAGTCTCCTCTTTTCCATTTGCAAAGTCACAAAGACTTTGGACAAGCTCGTGCAGCCTTCCGGCCGGAGGTGGTTCATGCAAGACCTGACCGTCCTGATCAACTACCTGAATATCCTCGTCTTCTTTTCGAAATCTTCCTGCCGTGGTCGCATCATCCAAGGTATTCTCGGTGATCATCTTATGAAATCGGCTAATGAGCTGAACGCTCATGGGTTCTTCGAGGGCATCTTTTATGGACAAGATCGTTTTATAGTTATTGACAATCATCTGCTGTGATCGATCCTGAGGTTTCAAGTTCTTCCTCAGCATATTCTTTGCGATACGGCGGGTTGTTGCAGCCCCCTCTATCTGGCTTGATGCAATCGCCTCTTCCATCAGCGAACTGATAATATATCGTTCTTTAGCCTCAGGGAGGAGGTCTGCTCCTTCCATCAGAAAACCACCCCCCATGCTTTGATCAATATAATGCAACTCTTCAAGCACCTTATCGGGAAGCCAGAATCCAAACGGATTCCCTTTGGCATCAAGAAAGGGAAGTTTTCTAATGGAATGTAGACGTGAGAATTTCAGGTATCCCCATAGTTCTTCGGGGGTGAACTTAGGGTGTTTCGCCTTGTATTTAAATTCTTCCCATGGCCAATATTCAAGGTTTGCACGTCTGAAGATCTCTTGGGCTTCTTTAGATTGCATAATATCCAATATTGATGTTTTACGTTCTTTTCTAATGAAAGGCTTCATGCCTGGCCCGATTTTAGGGAGCTTCATCTTATCTCTCAGTTAATTTAAATTACTAAATTGACCTAAATTAGTAATTAATTAGTATCATAAACTACTAATTCATGTCAAGTTAGTAGTTAGTAATTAAGTTATCTTGGATTTATGCGTTGTGTTATTGGATGCGGTATCCTTATAGGACTATTCGTTCAATTCTTGGATGCAGTGAAATCGTATTCCAACATGGTGGTCCGGTAATTTAATCATGCATATGTAGAGATCACCTTCCCTTGATCATAAGAGCAATCTTTACAGCGGGCCGTCCCTCCTCCTTAAATAAATGACATTCTTGTGGAGGATATTTTTAAAAAAAGAAGGATATTGGTAGTGTCTTTGGCTTGTTCTTCGGCTTCAACGTGGAGGTAACAGGCACCCGCGCGAAGGAGCCCGAAGCGAAGCGCTCCTCTTACCGGGTGTCCTGTTGACCGTAGTGTTAGCGAACACGGCTCGATATTC
>JACRHA010000121.1 GCA_016234185.1 Nitrospirota bacterium | reverse complement strand
CAAGATGCGCTGTCCTGAATAACTGGGGACTCCTTGAGATGAGGAGACATTCCATGTCCCTTGAAGACATCTTCCTCAAACTCACAACAAAGGAGGATGCAGGAAGCGTAGAAGGACCCAAGGAGGAAGATTGAAGATATTTTACATAATGAAAAAGGAGCTAAGGGGATATCTTTTGTCCCCTGTGGCATATGTGCTAATTACAGTTTTTTTGGTGGTGATGGGGTTCCTTTTTTATAATATAGTCTCATTCTACAGCCTCCAGTCGACATTCATCTTCAGCCAGCAGGGGGTCGCGCCGGAATTTGACTTAACCGAGGTTATATTCAGGCCCACATTTATTAATATGAGCGTTGTTTTCCTCCTGGTAATGCCTATCCTTACCATGCGTTTCTTTGCTGAGGAGAAGAGGTCCAGGACCATCGAATTACTCATGACATCTCCCATTTCCATTACCGAGATCATCCTGGGAAAGTATTTGGCATCGGTCCTGATCCTTTGCCTCATGCTCCTCCTTACAATATATATGCCCGTTATAATATCCTTGTACGGTACTGTCAACTGGGGACAGATCGCATCCGGCTATATCGGTCTGTTTCTGGTCGGCATGATATTCCTGTCAATAGGGATACTGGCATCATCAATGACGGAGAATCAGATCATCGCCGCCATACTGAGCTTCGGTATGCTCCTGATCCTCTGGATTATCCGCATGGCCTCACAGATAGCCGGATCAACAACAACCGGTGATATCCTCTCTTTTTTATCTATCACCGAACACATGGATAACCTGATAAAAGGCCTGATAGACACAAGGGATGTCATCTACTATCTGACAGTGAGCATATTCGGGCTCTTTCTGACCCACAGAGTAATAGAATCACAACGCTGGAGATGACAAGGACATGAAAAGGAAGTTTTTTGATCTGTTCAGGGGTTTTTCAACCAGACGCTCTGCCAGATTCGGCGCAAACAGCATCCTGATGGTAGCGATCTTCGCATCTATCCTTGGGATCTTAAATTTCATCTCCTACAACCACTATCATAGATTAGACCTCTCGTACAACAGAGACTTTACCCTCTCGCCCCAGACAATCTCAGTGCTCAAGAACCTCACAAAGGACATAAAGATTACAGGGTTCTTCCAGGAGGGGAGCCAGACAAAGGGACAATTTAAGGGACTCCTTGAGACCTACATGTATCATACCAAGCGTATAAAATTTGATTTCATCGACCCTGATAAGGAGCCCGCAGTCGCAAAGAGATATAAGGTTAATGAATATGACACCATACTGCTTGAGTCCGGGGAAAAGGAGGCAAGGGCAAAGACGACTGGAGAACAGGAGCTGACGAATGCCATTATCAGGGTGACACGGAATGAAAAGAGGTCTGTCTATTTTGTTGAAGGTCATGGGGAACATGGGGTTGATGATATTGAGAAATCCGGTATTTCTCAGGCTAGAGATATCTTAATCAAGCAGGGGCTTGATGTTAAAAAACTGATCTTATTGCAGGAGGGGAAGATCCCTGCTGATACATCAATTCTTGTTATTGCAGGCCCTCAGAAACCATTTCTTCCGGCAGAAAAAGATCTCCTTCTTGATTATATCAATGGCGGAGGACAGATCCTTCTGATGATCGACCCTGTCACAACATCGGGAATAGAGGAGATCCTGAAAAAACTGGGGGTCAAGCTTGGAAACGACGTTATAATCGATCCTATTTCAAGGATCCTTGGCGGCGGCCTGAATATCCCGGTTGTAAGCAGCTACCCAGAGCACCATATTACAAACAACTTTAACATCGTAACATTCTTTCCTGTTGCCAGATCTATCGGGTTTGATCCTGGTGACAGCAAGGATATATATTTTGAGCCTGTTATACAGACCTCGCCATCCAGTTGGGCAGAGACAGACCTGGATAAAAGGGATGCTGAATTTGACCCAAAAAAGGACACAAGGGGACCTGTTACAATCGGTGCTACAGTTACCTTACATGAAAAGGAAGGGATTGACGCACCAAAAGAGAAGCGATTCCGGCTGGTCGTCTTCGGTGATTCGGACTTCTCCTCCAATGCCTGGTTCTCATCCTCCGGGAACGGTGATCTATTTTTAAACTCGGTCAATTGGCTTGCCAGGGAAGAGGACATTATCTCAATCACTCCAAAGGAGGTAAAGGGCAGCAGGCTGCTTTTAACCAGGGCCGAAGGGAGGAGGCTATTCATTATCCCTGTCCTGTTGCTTCCTTCCCTTGTCCTTATATCCGGCCTTATAATATGGAGGAAGAGAAGGAGGCTATGAGGTTTAAGGCATTAGCCCTTTCTGGCCTGATCCTTTGTCTTTTGATCGTCTATCTCCTTTTTTTTGAGATCCCTTCAGCAAAGAAAAAATCTGTTGGTGAGATAAGATCAAAGAAGGTGCTCCTCTTTGAGGAGAAGGATCTCAAAGGTTTTGAGGTCAGATCCGACGGGTATGATATAAGCGTGGATAGGACTGACAACGTGTCATGGAAGATAACAGCGCCGATCCGGACCGAACCTGATCCTGAGATGATAAGCAGGTTTATATCCCTTATTGGGAATATCGCGGCAAAAAGGGTTGTAGAGGAGAGGTCTTCTGATATAAAAATATTTGGACTTGCCAGGCCAGTCGTGGAGATCTTGCTTAGATTAAAAGATAGGGAGGAGAGGCTAATCCTCGGAAACAGAGGTCCCATAAAAAATACACTCTACATACAGAAGGGGGGAGATGACAAGATCCTGCTTGTAGATGATCGGCTGATCGAGGAGATCCCGGACAGGTTTTATACCTGGAGGAGGAAACAAGTCCTCCATTTTGACCAGACCCATGTAGATGAGTTTAGGCTCACATACAAAGATAGATCCTTCTTTTTAATCAAGGAGAATGATAAATGGTCCCTAAAAAAGCCCATTGAGACTACGGCAGACCAGGGAGAGGTCAATGACCTCCTATCCTCCCTTTCCAGGCTCTCTGTGCATGAATTTGTAGATGAGGGAAAGGAAGATCTGATAAAGAAGATATCGCCTCCGATCCTGAAGGCAGTCCTTAAGATCCAGGGCGAGGAGAAGGGCGTCTCGTTCTATCTGCCAACTGGAAGGAAAAAGGGCATCATGTATGCCGTTACTGCAAATGAAGACCCGATATACATGATTGATGAGCTCCTCTTTAAGGGGCTCGATAAAGACCTGTACAGGCTGAGGGAGAAACAGGCATTGGACATAAAAGAGGAATCTGTTGCCGGGATCGAGATAAGAAAAAATAATGAGATCTTTAGAATAGTAAAGGAGAAGGACAACTGGATTATCAATGGCAAACCAGAACAAAAGATCGACAGTCCAAGGATCAAAGATCTTCTCAATCTTTTGAAGGACATAAGGGCTGAGCGATTTGTGGATGATGCCCCGATTGATCTCTTACAATACGGCCTCAGTAAACCCCAAAGCATGGTTAGCCTCTTTGATAAAGACAATAAACCGGTCGGCACCCTCCTCTTCGGCAGGGAGAAGGGGGATATGATATATGCAAAGAATGACAGATCAAGATCAATATTCTTGGTAAAAAAGGAGGTCTTCGGATCTATACCGGAAACAAAGGATCTGACAGGTAATCAAAAATAGGAAGATAAGGGAACTTATATCCCCTTCTCAATCTCTTCCACTAACTCACTTGGTAAAGACTAGCTGTTTTATCTTCTTAATGACTTTATTCCCATTATACTTAACTCGAATAAATTTCACATTTATCCTTGAACCTATCACTATAATCACATAGCATGCCCTCGCATCTCTTCCCTGGGTCTTCCAATACTTTATCTGCCGGGTAGCTATTAGAGTTGTTCCGAAATAGCTGTTCGTGATACTCAATCACTCTTTTATTTTTAATCATGGAATTGGAGATATCTCCTTTCAGTGCCAATAAATCAACCCATGCCCTTTTATTATTCTCATGCCTTAAGATCACCACCTTCAAGTCTTATTGTTTTTACATCACCTTGCATAAACAATACCAAAGGGAATGAGTATGGGGGTAATTCCCATGGTCTTCACATTCAGAATGATGTATTAATTCTATAATCTCCCAGTCTCTTAAGACAGCCCTTAATTCCGATTCATTATAGAAATGGACTGGACGACCTGGTTTAGTTTCAAAAATATTATATTCAATTTTGGTACCTTTTCCAAAGTCGATATCGCGAGTAGAAAATGTGGTAAAGGCCAATATACTAGGGCCTTTAAGGTGCTGACGAAAAGATTCAAGAATGTACTGACGTTCTTCTTCTTTGAACAAATGAATCAGATTAAATGAATATATTGCATCAAACCTCTCTGAAAGGCTTGATAGCTCAAGTACGTCCAGATTCATATACTTAACATTAGGCCCTTTTTTCTCTTTGGCTAAAGAGATGGCGATATCAGATACATCAAATCCAAGCACATTAAAACCAATACTTGACAGATAATTACTGTGTCTTCCATATCCACATCCCGGTACCATTAGTGTATTAACCCCCATTTGCTTGAAGGCTTCCGCCGCAACTACGCATGTCTCACTGGGCAATCTTCCCCAAATTTCTCCTTCGGCGCTATAGCGTTTATTCCAGTAATTCCTTTTTTCTTCTATCCCTCTTCCGCTATTTTTAAACATATCTATAAAACACTATTTCTATCTAATGAACTCCCTTGGGTCAACTATATATCCTGTAAGGGCAGAAGCAGCAACTGTTGCCGGAGATCCAAGAAAAACCTCAGAATCTTTACTCCCCATCCGTCCGATATAATTTCTATTATTCGAGCTTATCATCCTTTCTCCATCTCCGATAATTCCTCCATTACCTGCACAAAGGCCACATCCGGGATGAGTTACAATTGCCCCGGAGTCAATCAGTATCTGGACAAGACCTTCTCTTATCGCCTCTCTGTATATTTTCCTTGATGCAGGAGTAACTATAAAACGAACTTGGGGGTTGATCCGTCGCCCGCGAATAATAGATGCTGCGATCCTTAAGTCTTCTAAACGTCCATTAGTACATGATCCCAAAAAAGCCTGATGGATTTTATAACCTGAAACTTTAGAAACCGGTTTAACATTACCAACTGTATGGGGGCAGGAAACCATAGGTTCCAATTTTGAGAGATCATATTCATACGTAGAATGACATACAGCATCATCATCATCGCTTGAAATTGTTAGATATTTATCAGTACTTAAAGAATATTGATAATAATAGGATGATGTAGTTTTATCTACAGGGATAATACCGTTCTTTGCCCCGGCCTCTACCGCCATATTACAAATGGTCATCCTTTCGGACATAGTAAGCCCAGCAATTCCATCCCCGCAAAATTCCATTGTCTTATAGGTGGCACCGTCTGTCCCAATGTCTCCAATAATCTTAAGAATAATATCCTTTGCATCAACGCCGGACGGCAGTTTTCCAGACAGTTTAAATAGGATTGTTTCGGGAACCTTTACCCAAATCTCTCCTGTTCCTAAGATTGCCGCCATTTCAGTATATCCAATTCCAGTTGAAAAAGAACCAAACGCCCCATAAGTACAGGTATGAGAATCAGTGCCCATAATTACATCGCCTGGATAAACAAATCCCTTCTCGGGCATAATCTGGTGGCAAATACCCTCTGCTTCAAAAACATTTGAGATATTCATTTTATCCGCAAAGTTGAATATTTCCTGAAAATGCCTGGCCGCTTCAATTGTGTTTGCTGGAACCAGATGGTCAAATATAAACACAACACGGGTAGGATCCCAAACCTTTTTAAAACCCATTTTCCGAAACTGTTGTATAACAAAAGGACCAAAAAGGTCATGGATCATGACACGGTCAACTTTTATTTGATGAAATTCACCCGGATTGACCTTTTTCTGCTCTGATTTTAAGGCAATAATCTTTTCTGTTATAGTGTTGCCCATTTTCTCTACCTGTTTGGTGAATTCACTTTTTGCATATAAGGAATTAACCCACCAGCATTCAACAAATCATACATCATGGATGATAGCGGGCTAAAATTATAGGTCGTAGATTGGTTATCAATCTGAATTGTTGAATTTATAAGATCAATACATATCTTGTCTCCGTCTTTCACGGAGTCAACTAATCCTGGTTGCCCGATGAGGCAAAGGCCATTAGTGAAGGCATTGCGATAAAATATACGTGCAAAAGATTTGGCTATAACAGCCCCAATTTGCAGTATTTTTAAAACTGCGGCGGCTTGCTCTCTGGATGAACCGCAACCCCAATTTTCCCCACCTACTAGTATATCTCCCGGCTGAATTTTAGTATGAAAATCTGGTATGAGGGGCTCAAAGGCATATTGACTCATTTCCCCGATACTCGACAGTGATAGATACTTTACCGGCATTATGATATCGGTATCTATATTATCGCCAAATTTCCATATTCGGCCGCTTATATTGATTATTCTTTTACTGGGCATGTGATCACTCCCTCTATGGCTGAAACCGCTGTAGTAATAGCAGACGCCAGATAGATCTCAGATTTATGACTTCCAGAGCGGCCTTTGAAGTTTCGAGTGCCAGTGGAGATTAATCGTTCTCCATCCCCAACTAACCCGGTGCATCCACCCCAGCAAGTGCTGCAACTAGGATTTAAAACTTGTGCGCCTGCTTCCAAAAAGATATCGATTAGGCCTTCTTGCAATGCCTGCCTGTAGATATTGATTGATGCGGGGGAGATTACCAAGCGAACCGCTTTTTTTACCTTATTCCCCTTTAAAACCTTAGCGGCAGCTCGTAAATCTTCTATACGACCATTATTGCATGATCCGATAAAGGCCTGATTTATCGATAGCCCCTCTACTCTGCTCACCGGAACAATATTTTCCATCGAATGGGGGCAAGCAATCATAGGGTCTAACCCATTCAAATTTATCGAATAAGATGAATAATATCTTGCATCGGCATCACTTTTAAAAAACTGATGAGGCCTGCCTGGCAAAAAACTAATTACCTTTTCGTCAGGCTCAACAATACCACATACTGCCCCTCCCTCAACTGCCATGTTACAGAGAACTATTCGTTCAGGTATCGACATATTATGCACACCAACCCCTGTAAACTCCATGACCCTACCGATGGCGGCATCTGGGCCTAATTGTCCTATAATAGCAAGGATTACATCCCTAGCCGTTACCGGTTCTTTAACCCCGCCTATTAATTCTATGCAGATGCTCTCAGGGACATACCACCATAATTCTCCTGTTTTCCAAAGGTAAACAATGTCTGTGCAACCAATACCACCACCAAATGCGCCGATTGCCCCATAGGTGCATGAGTGAGAATCACACCCCACAATAATCTGTCCGGCAGCTACATGATTTTCTATCATGATTTGATGACAAATCCCTTTTGCATCATATAACAACATTCCTTGTTCTATAGCGAAATTCCGCATCTTTTTATGCACCCAGGCAGTTGACGGAGAATCAGCAGGAACATTGTGATCTATTATAAGAACAGACCTCTCCGGCAACTTTACACACTCTTTTCCATATTCAGACCTATACAGATCTATGCTGATATGAGCGGTTGCATCATTTGCCATGCTCCAATCAGGTGTAAATGTTATTATATCTCCTGATATTACATTAGGTCTTCCGGAGACCCTACTGAATAGCTTCTCTGTGATTGTATAGCCCATGCTTATACCTGATAAAGTCGTTTTTATGATCTACTTTTGGCATATTGAAGTAATCCACCCACTTTAATAATTCCCATAAGAAATTCAGGAAAGGGTGGAAATGTATAAGTTTCCCCTTGAGTTTTGTTTGTTATAACCCCTTTTTCAAATGATATTTCAATTCTATCGCCTTCTCTTATCCTGTCCACAGCGTCAGGTAAAACAATAACTGGAAGGCCGATGTTTATTGCATTTCTAAAAAAAATACTTGCAAAGGACTTAGCAATAACCGTCTCAATGCCAATATATTTAAGCACCCTTGGGGCTTGCTCCCGAGAAGAACCACAGCCAAAATTTTCATCCCCAACTAATAGATCGCCTCTTCTTACATTTGGAATAAAATCAGGTCTTATCCCTTCTAATGCATGTTTTGCCATCTCTTCTATGGTTGGAAAAAGCATATATTGAGAAGGTAAAATCTGATCTGTATCAAAATGCCTTCCAACTTTCCACGCCTTTCCAGTATGGGCCTTGTTATTTTTATCCATATTTCTTAAACCTCTAGCACTTAATATAAGTACTTAACTGAAAGACTCCGCTATAATATGAATCTTGCCGGTTAATTCTGCAAGGCTAAATTTGCCCTCAGGTTTCTTATATACAGGATGAATAAACAACCATGATAGTGGCATATTATATAAAATTCAGTATCATTTGCAAGCCTTTTAAAAGGTTCCGTGAATTGTCAAAGCCTGGCAATTTAAAATCCTTTTCTCAAAATATATATCTTCTTCCGGTGGGCTATTGCATAACTTCTTGTAAACTTATTCTAATTGGACCTTCTCTTAATATCTTTGGTGGGATAGAAACTAAGTCCAGTATGGTTGTATTAATACCAATCTTCGAAAGATCTCCTATTAATAATAAATCTACATCCCTTCCAAACTGCGTGTAGGTTGGGGTGCGTCCCTTTGTCTCTCCCTTTACCCCTTCCTTGGGCCTCTCGGGCAGTGGACTGCAAAGCCGCCGGATGGCATATTTGCGATGGTAACCACAGACCTGGCAGAACTCGTTTAATATCTGTTGCCGGATAGCCTTCGAAGCTTTCTGGTATCTTGTGTAGATGGCTTTGAAGTACTCCCATTTGGATGTTCCGCTCATAATGTAACCCTCCTTAATTGTGAATAAAGTTTGGGTTACATTCTAAATGATTTGACGATACCTCTCAGGGTTACATTTTAAGTGATTTGATACGCATCTTTGCCGCGAACCTCTTTCGACGCTATTCTCGTAGGAGGGAGGGCCTCCATCTCTTCTGGTGGGGGATCGGGATATCATTCTATGGCCTCGGCACATTCTTTGAGGGCCTGATCACGCTCTTCGGTAATACTATCTTTTTAAACAAGGCATGGTATATTGCCGGGGCAGTCCTGGGTGGTTATCCCCTTGCCCAGGGCTCTGTCTATCTTTTGCATCCCCGCCGTTTTTCCCATCTCACCGCCGCCCTGACACTTCCACTTGTATTCCTTACCTCCTTTTTTGTGGTGATCTCACCTGTCCTTCCTGAGATGTTAGAGCTGCACCGCCCAAGCGGTTCGATCCTTGCATGGAGATGGATAAGGTTGATGACCCCTTTCATTAATCTCTACTCTGCCTTCTTTTTGGTCGGTGAAGGGCATAAGCTCCTGGCGCTACTTTAAAAGAAACGATCCGGGACACCGGGCATTAGGCAGCACCCTTATTGCCGTAGGCGCCATCCTCCCGGGCATCGGCGGGACTATGGCAGAGGCAGGGATCATAGAGGCGCTCTATATAGGTGAGTTCATAGGAATTATCCTTATTTGGTCCGGTGATTCGTTGTGCAGGAGAAGGTATTAATACCAAGTCGCCTTCATTCGGCTATCTGCGTTGGCTTCGTCGTCGGCTCGTCTACCATAGGGGCTTGCGTCGCCCCCTCCACCGGCAAAGCCGGATGGAGCCTTCCCCTCAACGTTCGCTTTGCTCGCTGAGTACGCCTCGTTCGCCTCCTCCTCGCCGCCTTGGTATCCTGTTGAACGCAACTTGGTATAAGTTGCCCTACTCCTCATAATGACGTAAAAACTTTAAATGCGCTGGTATTAGTCTACCGGGTCTTAACCACCACACCCCCCTGGTCTATATTAAAGACCTCACCTAATACAGGCGGGTTAATCCCTTTTGCCTCTGCTACAAATCCCTCATTAAAGGAATAAAGCCTTATATCCCAGTAATCTTTGTATGCCATAGGGTCGATTCCAAGTTTATCAAGGCTATCCGAATATTGGTTGAATTCAAGATAGTATGAAACCTGTATGACATATATATCAATAAGCCCCTTGTTTATATCCTCGATGATCTTCTCCTTTGTCTCCTGGGAGAAAGAAGGGTCTATTAAAACAAAAAGGGAG
Source organism: Nitrospirota bacterium (assembly GCA_016234185.1). Taxonomy (GTDB): domain Bacteria; phylum Nitrospirota; class Nitrospiria; order JACRHA01; family JACRHA01; genus JACRHA01. Next base: position 3,066 of record JACRHA010000121.1, on the reverse strand, counting down.
ATTATAGTTATTGCTATTATTATCAGGATCTTATGCTTCATGATTACTCCTTTTCTATCTTGTTGGAAGCGTTGATGATATTGTACCACCATTACCTATAAGCCCAAACCAGCCCGGGAAGGTAGATGCGCTCCCTCCAGAAAATCCACCTGATCCGCCTAAGGTCTTCTCTATCCCGCTATCATCAAAGACCTTAAGGCTGTAGAGGCTATTGCCATTGCCATCAAAGGCCGATACCTTCTCACCGATAGGGACAGAGGATTCAAAATTAGGGTTCTCACCATTGTGGCCCAATATGGTTGTCCTTATAAAAAGGGCAGGTGGAGGGTTGAATTGCAGGCCCGCGCCAAGCTCTATGTTACCACCCCTTCCACCCTTTCCCCCATCAGCTCCACGTGATCCACCACCTCCTGTCCCTTTTCCGCCCAGGGAGCCTGTAGGGGCATCAAAGCGCATAGTCGTTCCCAAAGAAGGTAGGAAGATATCGGCTACTACCTCCTCTATGCTGCCCCCTGTAAATAGGTCTATATCCCTTAATATGAGATTTATATTATCTGTGCCTGTACGGGCAATAGATATACTCCCTCCATCACCACCTGTGCCTCCACCTCCTGCTGTAAAACCTGATCCTATACCTGATCCTCCTATCCCTCCTGTGGTAAGAAGCCCCCTGTTAAAGGAGGAAGAGAGAAGGGGAAGCCTCTCTCCTGAACCAGGCCTCGGTTTTTCTGGTGTGCCGAGATTAAATGGGGGAGGGGGAGCAAGGGTGTCTGGGATAAAGCTGCTGTCAGAAGACCTTGTCCCGCTTAAGATGATATCACCTAAAAGGGAGGAGATCATGATATCGCCTCCTGCCCCTGATATATGGCTTGTACATGATATTGGAGGATTTACCTGGCTGTTTGGGCAGTCTGATGAATCTGAATCACCGCCACGGGTAATAATAGTCGGTATAAATAGGGGGCCTTCTGTTGCGGTTGATATAGATATGTCTCCACCCCTTCCACCAGAGGATGGGTTTATCTCCCCATTTCTGCCACGCAGATCTATTATCCCATTTATGATAGGTGAGCCGTTGCTGTTTAATGTCATTGATGGGGCATCTGTCTGATCTATTGCTGTTATCCTGCCTTGTGGTGATATAAAGATAGTTCCGGAGGCCCTCAAGGTGATAGATACAGGTAGCCTTAAGGTCCCATTTATGATTATATCTGTGAAGTCGGTGACAGCGAGGTCCAAGATTGCATTTGGTGGGACGATAAGGGGGTTATTGTCTGTATGGTTAGTGCCTACCAAAAGAGGGGTCTGGGCAAGGCCCCCTCCCATGTAAGAGATATCTCCTCCTCTTCCTGCATCTGCTAAACCTAGTGAATCCCCTCCTTGTGTGTTTAAAAGGCCGGTAAAATCCCTTTCCATGGCAGAGACGCCAGAGACTGCGGCATCAAAGAGGGTTGAGGCATCCGGGCTTCCGCCTGGGAGGGGACGTGTAGTCCAGATCCTGGCAGTTTGATCAAAAAACCATACCTCACTCGACGTCCTGAATATACCTGCCGGGTCAACCCTCCTATCAGGATCTATCTCAGCATGGGTAAAAACACTGGTTGCGCTTGTTAATGGATTCTCCCTTGGAAAGACGGGCCTCTCTATCGTTGGATTAAGCCTGATTAGGATATCCATTAGCTGGATTAGGGCCGTAATCTGCCTCCCATCATATGGCTCACCTACGTTATTGAAGATCTCGATACCTATAGAATTATCGTTATCAACATCCAGATCGTTATTGGAACGGGTATGCAATGACAGATTTGCATCCTCTGTGACCTGTATGATGCTCCCATCCCGGTCGATATAGTAGTGGGCAAAGCCTGGACATTGGGTTCGGTCAATCGCACAGCGTGCTATTTCATTGGCAAATGTTCTTCTAACATTTGTATTGGCAGTGCTATGAAGGACGATCTTGGTGATCTGGGCTGTAACAGGACGGGTTCCAACATTGGGCCTTAAGCAGCGGAGCATCGGGAGATCAAAACCCTCAGCCTCTAAGGTGACGGGTGTAGGTTGGGCATTGGGGTCTCCATTGCATCCACTGATTACACCTGCAATGGCAAGGAGGCGGTGGGATAGCCTGTTGACAAAGACATCTACCAGGTTATTGTCGTAATCATTACTCTGGGCAGTACTCTCTGTGTCAATACAGTGATCCCCTGGCACTTCCTCGGGATGACATATCGCTCCTCCTTCGCTATGAAATAGACCATCAGATGCTTCAACATAGACCGAGATTTCACCCTCATCAGCATCAGGGGGAAGGTCTTCATCCCGATAGGTAAAGGTGATCGCTGCCACCTTTGAGAAGGAAAGGCCATGGGGCTCAAAGCTGAAGGTGTTCCCAATGGGTATTTGATCTTTTAGGAAGAACCGATCAGGCGTGGGATTAGGCACCTGCCTTATCGTGATCTCCGTATCAGCAGCCAATGCACCAGGTTGGATCCCAAGCTCCACACGATTGAGGGTTCCTTGAAGCGCAATTGTCCCACCTAAAGGCCCTATCACCTTCTTTACTGATGGCATTACCGATATCCCTGATATCTCAACTGAGATAAAGCCGCCAGGATTACTTTGAAGTTTTACTAGAAGGCGATTATCTGTGCCTAGGGAGACAGGCCTTTCTATTATAGCTACCTGCTGGTTAAAGTCGCTCTCTTTAACTACCTCAATACCATTAATCTTGATACTGGCGCTGCTTATCCGATTCATCCCATCAGATGTCCCATTTATGACCTTCATGGTAAATGGGGCGCTCATCCCTGAAGGGAGATTAAAGGAGCGCTCAAAGAGGTTTGGCGGCCCTGTTGTTCGATTATATGTCTCTGGGCCGAAGAATGGTACAGATTCTTGTGCTATTGTCAAGGAAGGGAAAAGATATGTCATCTAAAAATTAAAAGTGCACTGGTTTAAAGTTTAAAAGTGCACTATCTTATCCTCTTTGGGTTTTCATAACATTCATCAAACCAAAGGGGACAAAATGGGCAAACATCTCCGCAAGCTGTTTTCGGCAAAAGAAGT
>JACRHA010000117.1 GCA_016234185.1 Nitrospirota bacterium | reverse complement strand
GGGGATCATTCCAGGAAAGGGAGCCTTGTGGAGTATGGATTCAGGCTTCCATCGGCATTTGATAACAGGCCCCTTACATTTAAGGAGTTTGAGAAGATGGTAAATCAGGTGGTGTATGTCTCTGCCACACCCGGCCCGTATGAGATGGCGAAACCTGAAGGCCGTGTTATAGAGCAGATTATAAGGCCAACAGGACTTATGGATCCGGAGATCAGCATAAGGCCGGCATCAGGTCAGGTAGACGATATAATGTCGGAGATAAATGTCAGGGTCTCAAGGGGTGACAGGGTGCTCGTTACGGCGCTCACGAAGAAGATGGCAGAGGATCTGACCGAGTATTATCATGACCTTGGGATAAAGGTCAGGTACCTGCATTCAGAGATCCAAACCCTCCAGAGGACGGAGATTATAAGGGACCTGAGACGCGGCGATTTTGATGTCCTGATAGGCGTGAACCTCCTGAGAGAGGGTCTTGATCTTCCTGAGGTCTCCCTTGTTGCCATCCTTGATGCCGATAGGGAGGGGTATCTGAGATCTTACAGATCCCTGATACAGACCGCGGGGAGGGCGGCGAGGCATATTGCGGGGAAGGTGATCCTTTACGGGGACAGTGTCACTAATTCCATGAAGTTGACCGTGGATGAGACAGACCGGAGAAGGGCCATACAGATGGAGTTCAACAGGGCAAATAATATTACACCAAAATCCATAAAAAAGGGGATTCCTGATGCCCTCTATAAGATATCCGAGGCAGACTATTATGATATACCTCTATTGGCTGAAGGGGAGGCAGGATATGTACCTGACGATGAGATACCGGATCTGATCAGATCGCTGGAGAGGGAGATGAAGGCGTCTGCGAAGAGGTTTGAATTTGAGAAGGCCGCGGTCTTAAGAGACAGGATCAGGGAGCTGAAGGAGAGGGACCTGGGATTAAGGCAGAAGGCAGTGATCAGGAATTAATAATCAGGGAAATAATAAGGCAAATGCATGAAGGCTCCATCGGGGTTCATACCTGCTTGTAGATATATACGCCCAGGAATATACCGAGGATGCTGAAGATGGTCAACCTGATAGTAAAACCTATAGTCAGGGTTACCAGTGAGAGGTCGAGCGTGAACGGCGGTATGATACCTATAGTGTATCCCTTCAGAAAGATATTTGAGATAATACCCTCCGGGGAGACGGCCCTTAATATCTGGCCGAGGAGACCGCCAAAAAGACCTCCCAGCAAGAGGAACATTATGAAGGACCAGGCTGACTTTGTCGATGTTGCCATTGATGTTATTTATACCTAAATTAGGCATAAATTAATCCGATTTATAAGGGATGTCAAGAAAATTCTATTATGAGATCAGCATTTATATATTCTGACCGGTTCCTGGATTATGATTATGGCGAAGGCCATCCTCTCAAGATGGTAAGGCTAAGGCTAACCTATGAGCTGCTGAAATCTTACGAAATATTCGGCAAGAATAATGTAAGGATTGTTGAGCCTGTGCCTGCATCAAGGGAGGAGGTCAGGTTGATCCATACGGAGGGATATATCTCTGCCCTTGAGAAGGCCGAAGCTGCGAATCCCCTCAACCTTGACCTCAACCTCAACCTTCTTCATGGCCTTGGATGGGGTGACAATCCGGTCTTTAGGGGTGTCTATGAGGGTTCGCTATTAGGCGTCGGGGGGTCAATCATGGCGGCCAGGATGGTTGAGATGGCAGATGTCGATGTTGCCTTCAACATTGCAGGGGGTCTGCACCATGCCATGCCTGACCGGGCATCGGGATTTTGCTACCTCAATGATCCTGCCATAGCCATCAAGGACCTGACCAGCCGGGGCAAGAGGGTCGTCTATATTGATATAGATGCCCATCATGGCGATGGGGTCCAGCATGCATTCTATGATACAGACCAGGTCCTGACCATATCACTCCATGAATCCGGTCGATTTCTTTTTCCCGGTACGGGTGATGTTACTGAAACAGGCATAGGGAAAGGAAAGGGGTACTCGGTTAATCTCCCTTTTCTTCCCGGGACAGACGATCATCTCTTTGTATGGGGATTTGAGCAGGTTGTACCTCCCTTAGTTAAGGCATTTAAACCCGATTTCCTGGTTACACAACTTGGCGTGGATACTATGACCTCAGACCCCTTAACGCACCTGGATCTTACTACAAATGGTTTTACCAGGATGATTGAGTTAATGAAGGTCTGGTCTATCCCCTGGGTTGCATTAGGAGGCGGGGGCTATGACATCGTAAATGTTGCGAGGTGCTGGTCGCTTGCATTTGCGATCATGGCAGGGGTCGATCTGCCGGATAGACTCCCGGATGAATTCATCGCAAGCATTGGGAAGCTGGGGTTGTCAGCAAAGGCCCTGAGAGACCCGGTAAGGAGTGTGCGGAAGGAGATGGATGCAAGACACGCCTTTGCCGAAGAGGGAGTAAAATACATAAAGGAACATATCTTTCCGATCCATGGGATAAAGGATTAGAAATGGATATATTGAAACAAGAGAGGGTTAAAAAGACCCTGGATCAGTTTTATGAGGAATACGACTTAAGGTCCAGGATCGGATCTGACCCTATTGAATTTCCGCACCAGTACAAAGATCCGCTCGATATAGAGATAGCAGGCATTATTGCATCATCGCTGGCCTTTGGTAATGTAAAACAATTCAAACCAGTGATCAGGCGGATCCTGGATCTGGCAGGAGGCGATCTGCCCGGTTTTGTAATGGAATTCAGCAGATCTCCGGATATAGGCCTTATCAAGGGGTTTTATCACAGGATATGGAACTATAAGGATATTGCATACCTCATATATATGACAGGTCATATTGTCAGGGAGTATGGCAGTATAGGCGCACTCTTTGTCTCCCATTACAAGGAAGAGGATCCTGATATCAAAGATTGTTTGATCAGATTTACAGACTATCTACATGCCCTGGATACGTCCAGGATCTACGGGGCAAAGACCTACCCAACAGGTATGTTCCCATCTCCGAGGGACAGGAGCGCATGCAAGAGGCTGAATCTATACCTGAGATGGATGGTAAGATCCGGGGATGGGGTGGATTTTGGTCTATGGAGAAAAATACCCCCCTCAAAGCTGATCATCCCGCTTGATACGCATATAGCAAGGATCTGCCGGAATCTCGGCCTTGCAAGGACTAAAACCCCAGGCTGGGGCATGGCAGAGGAGATTACATCTAATCTCAGGCTTTTTGACCCAAAAGACCCGGTCAAGTATGATTTTGCGCTATGCCATATGGGGATCTCAGGGGAGTGCGGGGGGATAGATGATAAGAGATGTAATGACTGCAGCCTGGATGATGTCTGCACAAAGGGGGCATAAAAATCTCAGAACTTAAAAATCAGACTTCTCTGAACTCGTCTTTAGCTTCCACCTTTCACCAAGCATCATATTTCAGTAGAGGGTATTTGCCCTGGTGATGGGCCTTTTGGGAGGCTTTCTTCCGGCAGTACGTGCAGCCAGGCAGAATATAGTCGAGGCAATCCGGGCCGTGTAATACCAATTTGCCTTCATTCGGGTTTTTAAGGAATTCCAATGCCTTTAGTGCAGCGGCAGTGCGGTTGTCGATGCCAAGTATTATAAAGATCTGCTCAAAATGCTTCTGCACTGTTCGTATGTTGCAATTAAGGGTCTTAGCAATATCGCAAAAGATTCCGCATATATTTCAATTGAATAAGTCTATTATTTCAGCCATCCTTGAAAATTGACGGGAAAATATAGACCTGTTATTATGCTAAATAATATCCCTAATCCTGATTCTGGGAATCTATGCCCCTTAGAGAATCTGAAAAGAAAGCCCTTATGGAGCTAAAGAAAATCCTGGAAGAGGATTATGGACTTCTCGATTTCCGGATCTTTGGTTCTAAGGTTAGAGGGGAAGATAGCCCTGAGTCAGATATCGATTTGATGATCGAACTTTCTAAGGTTAGCCCGAAAATAGAATCGGAAATTGATAAGATCATATTTAGTATAAACTTGAGCTATGACTGCTTTATATCAGCAGTAATCTTTAGCAAGATTGAATTAGAAGAGGGTCCGATGGATCAATCTCCTCTCTATAGAGTTATTGAAAGAGAAGGGATCCGCATTTGACATCTGAAGACAAGAAGAAAGGGCTGGCCTTATATCGATTGCAACAGGCCGAAGAAGCCCTCGATGAAGCCGAATTTCTCTACAGAGGAAAGAAAAGCCCAAGGTCCGTGATCAACAGGGCCTACTATGCCATGTTTTACGCAATATTCGCCCTCTTGATCTTTGAGCCCTATGCCTCATCAAAACATAGTGGCGTACTTGCATATTTTAACCGCCGGTTTATAAAGGAGGGGCTTTTCCCCCATGACTTGGGAGAGGCGGCAAATATAGCCTTTGAGTTGAGGCAGCGGGGAGATTATAAGGAGCATGTAACATTAACCTATGAGCAGGTGGTGCCTTTTATTGAAAAGGCGAGAAGTTTTATAGAGGCGGTTCGAAGATACCTGCACAATCAATCCATAATTTAACACCAAGTTTAACGCCAGAATCAATCTATCAACTTCCTCCTTATCGCTATAGAAATGGCATGGATCTCATTCTTGGCATTAAGCTTCTTCCTGATCCTATTTAGATATTCTTTGACCATCCTTGGTGAGACAACAGGGGGGGAGGCTTACCCATACACATACCATTTGTGGACTTTCC
>JACRHA010000116.1 GCA_016234185.1 Nitrospirota bacterium | reverse complement strand
CATCCGGTCAGACAGGCGTTGAGATGGAGGCGCTCTCTGCCGTTACCATAGCGGCCCTTACTATCTACGATATGTGCAAGGCAGTTGATAAAGGGATATCCTTTGGCGATATATCTCTGCTTTTGAAATCCGGAGGTAAGTCCGGGACATATGAGAGGGGGTTTTGAGTAACTAAGCATGATAACAATAAGGCTGTTTGCCATTTTAAGAAATATGGTTGGAAAGGATCAGATCGAGTTGGAGATAAAAGGTGAATCTAAGTTTAAAGACTTTGTCTCCGATTTAAGGATTAAATTTCCCCAGGTAGTGGATATGATAGACAAGAAAAGGGTTCTGGTCTCAGTAAACCAGGATCTGGCTGATGAGAATACAATTATAAAGGACGGGGATGAGATTGCAATCATGCCTCCCTTCTCAGGGGGATCTGAGCCGGGCGATCTGATCAGGATACAGAAAGAAGACTTTTCAATAGATGATGAAATTGCAAGGGTAAAGAGCCGGTCTAAGCGGATAGGCGGCATTGCAACATTTCTTGGCACTGCAAGGGATTTTTCAAAAGGCAGGGAGATCAAGTCTCTTACTTTTCAATATTACGAGGGGATGGCACAGAAGAGGCTTCATCAGATAAGAGAGAAGGCCTTAAAGGATTTTAATATAATCGAGGTCGGGATAGTCCATCGGTATGGCGACATAGAGATAGGTGATAATATTGTCCTCATTGTTGTGGCAGCAGAGCATCGGGACGAGGCCTTCAAGGCATGCAAATGGTGCATTGACGAGCTAAAGCGGATTACCCCTATCTGGAAGATGGAGTCTACACCTGAAGGTGATATTTGGGTTGAAGAACATCCGTAACAGTAACAGACAATATAATACGGGGTAGGTGCCTTCAAATTTTTTATGATCGAGAGAATAGTAATTATATATCAAAGGTGTCGCATAAAAAATTTTCAAACACCTACCCCTTCGTTTAATTGCAGATTTAAATATAAATGAGCAGGCTTATTACAATAGCCGGCAACGGTAAAGAAGGTTATTCAGGAGATGGTGGACCAGCCACGGATGCCAGCCTGAGCAGTCCCCTTGCTATTGCACTTGATCCTTCCGGCAATATCTTTATAGCTGACTCTAATAATAACCTGATAAGGAAGATTGATGCGAAGGGGATCATTACTACTGTTGCGGGTTGTATTGAGTCAAGGTATGAAAAGGAACAAAAGAGTTGCGGTAAATTTGGAACCCCAAATCTGTTAAAAAAGGAGATTAAAGACGAGGAAAAAGATCTTGCCAAATCCCTTTTCCTTGACCACCCGGACTCTGTTGCCATTGATAAAGAGGGGAATTTTTATATTGCAAATCCGGGCATTCATTCAATTTTAAAGATTACAGACGGAAGATTTACCACCTATGCAGGTACGGGCGAGAAGGGGTTCAGCGAAGACGGAGCCAATCCTCTTTCCGCACAGCTTGATATCCCGGCATCCATTGTCCTTGATCCTTCGGGAGATATATATTTTAATGACTCTGAAAATCTTAGAATCAGGAGAGTAGACTCACGCACAAACACTCTGATCACAGTTGCAGGTAATGGCGGCCTCGGCTATCGCGGAGATAATGGGCCTGGCATATATGCAAGTCTTTATAGACCAATGAGTATCTGTTTTGATCAGGCTGGAAACCTATATATTGCCGACTCAGGAAACCACAGAATAAGGATGGTGGATATGGCTACAGGTATTATTACCACAGTAGCCGGGAGTGGGGAGGTTGGTAATGAGGGAGACGGCGGAAAAGCTACATCTTCGAGCCTGAATTTCCCAGAAGGTGTAGCAGTAGACAATGAGGGGAATATCTATGTAGCAGATTCGGGCAATAACCGGATAAGAATGGTGGAGAAAGGTAGCGGGATGATTAAGACGATATTGGGAGGGGATGCCTCACCGGATAAACTCGACCATCCATCAGGGCTTGCAGTGGATCCAAGTAGAGGTCTGTATATTGCAGATACATTTAATAACAGGATACTCTTGTTTGCTATCTTTGAATAAATACCAGGAATCCTCTTTATCTCAATTTCAGTCCTGTCTAACTCTGCTCTTGGGCCTTAGGCGATCGGTTTACAACCGGGCCAGAAAGATAGTAGAATACCAGCATGAAAAAGATTTCTGTCATTATCATTTTGGTCATCATTTTTACCTTTCTTTTGTACGATAAATCATTAGCCGGCAATACAAGGATTGTTGTAAATGTGAGTATCGGCACCGGTGTTGTCATCGGTGCTGTGGGTATCTTTATTCATCTTAGCTACTCTTCCCGTGCTGATCTTCTGAAAAAGGAGAGGCAGCGCAGTCTTGTGCTCTTTCCTGATACCGGGTCTTTCTCTTTGTATCTTTCTGATCAGTCCGCCCTGAACAATGACATAACAGATGAGTCCATCAGGGCGTATATTGTTGGAATAAGGTGGTAATTTCCCTTGACCTTATCTTTTGGATTGTGTTAAAAATCATAACCTAAGAAAATTAAAATAAGAGGGTGACTTGCTTGATAGAGACTTAGAAGAAGGATTAACCTTTGATGACGTTGTCCTGATCCCTTCGAGATCAAAGGTGCTTCCCCGGGATGCCGATATAGCCACCAGGCTTACCAGAAACATCAACATAAATATCCCTATAGTAAGCGCTGCAATGGATACAGTAACAGAGGCGAGGCTTGCTATAGCGCTGGCAAGGGAAGGAGGCATAGGTATTATCCATAGGGCCCTGACTATTGAGGCCCAGATAAGTGAGGTGGATAAGGTCAAGAAGTCGGAGTATGGGATGATAATTGATCCGATAACAATATCTCCTGACCAGAAATTGCATGAGGCATTGGAGATCATGTCAAGCTACAGGATATCCGGGATACCTGTTACAAAGAATGGAAAGCTTGTCGGAATACTCACCAACAGGGACATCAGGTTTGAGACTAATAAAAACCTCAGGATTTCAGACGTGATGACAAAGGAAAATTTAATTACGGCGCCGGTTGGTACCAGCCTGGAAAAAGCCAAAGAGATACTCCATAAGAACAGGATAGAGAAGCTCCCTGTGGTCAACAAGGATTTTGAGCTTAAGGGCCTCATAACGATAAAAGACATCGAGAAGAGGATAAAATATCCAAATGCCTGCAAGGACAAGCACGGAAGGCTCAGGGTGGGCGCTGCTGTGGGCGTTGGCGGAGATTCGGAGACAAGGATGGAGGCCCTTGTCAGGAGCGGAATAGATGTGGTTGCGGTTGACACAGCCCATGGCCATTCAGAGGCAGTCATTGAGATAGTGAAGAGGTTTAGAAAAAACTATCCCGAACTTGATATAATTGCCGGGAATATCGCTACAGCGGAGGCAGCCACTGATCTCATAAAGGCAGGGGCCTCTGCTATAAAGGTAGGTGTTGGCCCCGGATCAATCTGTACGACAAGGATTGTGGCAGGGGCAGGGGTTCCACAAATAACGGCCATAGCCAGGTGTTCTCGGGCCGCAAAAAAGGCAGGTATCCCCATTATTGCTGACGGCGGAATAAAATTCTCAGGTGATATAACAAAGGCTATAGCAGCCGGCGCAGACACTGTAATGGTCGGTGGTATATTCGCAGGGACAGAGGAGAGCCCGGGGGAGACGGTACTTCTTCAGGGCAGGAGCTATAAGGTCTACAGGGGCATGGGATCGATCGGCGCCATGGAGAGGGGAGGGAAAGACCGCTACTTTCAGGAGTTTGAGCCGAAAGGGAAGCTGGTGCCCGAAGGTGTGGAGGGAAGGGTCCCTTACAAGGGCGGCATTGCCGGTCTTGTCTTTCAGTTGGTTGGCGGTCTTCGGGCGGGTATGGGATATTGCGGGTGCAGGGATATCCAGGAGCTTCAGAAAAAGGGGAGGTTTATTAAAATAACACCTGCCGGCCTTAAAGAGGGTCATGTCCATGATGTTATAATCACGAAAGAGGCGCCAAACTACCGGATGGAGCAGGATGATTGAATACCAATAGCAACAGGGTCTTAATCATCGACTTTGGGTCGCAATACACCCAGCTTATAGCAAGGAGGATAAGGGAGAGCAGTGTCTATTCAGAGATTGTCCCGCCTGACAGAGCCGAAGAAAAGATAAAAGAATCCAGACCAAAAAGCATAATACTCTCCGGCGGTCCGGCAAGCGTATACGAGGCCGGCGCGCCGGCAATAAGCAGAGAGATATTTAATCTTGATATACCTGTCCTGGGTATCTGTTATGGTATGCAGCTCATGGCACACCTGCTCGGAGGCGCTGTAGCAAAGGCGCCAAGAAGAGAATACGGCAAGGCCGGACTCATTGCAGATGATAGTTCAGATCTTTTCAAGGGCGTAGGCCCTGAACTTACTGTATGGATGAGCCATGGTGACAGGGTGGAGAAGATGCCGCCAGGCTTCCGGAAGATCGCCCACACAGAGAATTCACCTGTTGCCGCAATGAGGGACAAGAAGAGGAGGCTTTATGCAATACAATTCCATCCCGAAGTTGTACACACAAAACACGGGATAGAGATAATAAAGAATTTTCTGTACCAGATTAGTGATTGTCTCCCTACGTGGAGCATGCGCAGATTCATGGAAGAATCCACAGAGGAGATCAGGAATATTACTGTAGGAGAAAAGGTCATATCGGCATTAAGCGGCGGCGTAGATTCGTCTGTGGCTACAACGCTCGTGCACAGGGCGATCGGTAACCGACTTATATGCGTCTTTGTAAATAACGGACTATTACGAAAGGATGAGGCTAAAGATGTAGTCGGCCTGTTTAAAAATGATCTCAGGCTTCCTCTCCGATATCGGGATGCGACAGCTATCTTCCTGCGTAAACTGAAGGGCGTTATTGATCCGGAAAAAAAGAGGAGGATAATAGGGAGGGAATTTATCACAGTATTTGAGGATGAGGCAAAGAGGAACGGGGGTATAAGATTTCTCCTGCAGGGGACCCTCTATCCCGATGTTATTGAGAGCATCTCCTATAAGGGTCCTTCTGCGACCATAAAGACCCATCATAATGTCGGAGGCCTCCCCAAGAAGATGAGATTGAAGCTGATAGAGCCCCTGAAGATGCTCTTTAAGGATGAGGTAAGGGAGCTTGGAAAGGAACTTGGAATCCCAAAGAAGATATTGTTCAGGCAGCCTTTTCCGGGGCCTGGACTTGCCATCAGGATTATCGGGGATGTAACAAAGAGAAGACTTGATATGTTAAGAGGGGCAGATGCCATTGTTACGGAGGAGATAGACCGGTTCGGTTTATCAAAGGAGATATGGCAGTCTTTTGCGATACTTGTCCCCATAAAGACAGTGGGGGTAATGGGCGACGAGAGGACATATGAGCAGGTGATTGCCATAAGGGCAGTTACGAGCGTTGATGGAATGACAGCAGACTGGGCCAGACTCCCTGACCCACTGCTTGAGAGGTTGTCAAATCGTATTATCAATGAAGTAAAGGGTATTAACAGGGTTGTTTATGATATCAGCAGTAAACCCCCAAGCACTATCGAGTGGGAATAGGGGAAAAAGGTTAAGGTTGAGGTTAAGGTTGAGGTTGAGCATGGACAGATTACAGAAGATCATAGCTAATGCCGGGATTGCTTCGAGAAGGCGGGCCGAGGCACTTATAATGGAGGGGAGGGTCACTGTTAATGGAGAGGTAATAACAAAACTGGGTACAAAAGCGGATGAAGAGAAAGACCATATAAAGGTTGATGGGAAACTTATCCATAAGAAACAGAGGGATGTATACCTTATCCTTAATAAACCTAAAGGGTATATTACCACCCTTGACGATCCGCAGGGACGGCCTGCTGTTGCTGACCTCCTAAGGGGCGTGAAGGGTAGGGTATATCCTGTTGGAAGGCTCGATTACAACTCTGAAGGCCTCATCTTCTTTACGAATGACGGGAACCTTGCGCATAGACTTACCCATCCAAGCCATGGGGTTACCAAGACCTATCTGGTGAAGGTGGATGGGCAATTAACTGACGAGGAGATGGATGAGATCAAAAATGGTGTAAGACTCGAAGATGGGTTGACTGCACCCGCATCCATAAGAAAGATCAGGAGAACGGATGAGAACTCATGGGTCGAGATGACGATGCATGAGGGGAGGAAAAGACAGATCAGGAGGATGTTCGAGAGGATAAGACACCCT
>JACRHA010000113.1 GCA_016234185.1 Nitrospirota bacterium | reverse complement strand
GGCTTATGGCACGGTCTATATCGTCATGCAGGGAGAGGCGGTTTGGAAGATTAGTCAGCATGTCATAGTAGGCCAGGTGGTGGATGGCCTCTTCTTGTCTTTTCCGCTCCTCCTCATAGGCAACCTCCTTTTGATGCCTTAAATAGCTGTCATAAAGTATAGATGTTGCCTGACATAGGACCTCGATCCTGGATTGCTCCTCACCGGTATACCCTCCCTGACGGTTTGCCACACCGATAATCCCGACCACATCTTGCCCCTTGAATATAGGCACCCCAAGGAAGGAGAGTAAGTGTGGATGTCCGGGTGGAAGGCGGCCTCCTGATCTTGGATCTTTCCCAAGGTCATTTGAGATAACCGCGCTACTGCTGGTGATAACCCTGCCAAAAAGATTATCGAGGTTTGCAAAATCCAGATAGCCTGTCTCCTGGAAGCTTCGTATGGCATTTTCATATATCTCTAAGTTTATATTCTTATCCCAATCTATCCCCTCTATGGCAAAAATACGGAGGGCAGGTCCATTTTTCAGGTCTACCACAACACCTATGAAACCATATTCGCTATCCGTTTGGGCTAAAGCAGAACTCAGGATCATGGAGCTTGTCTTATGCCAGTCCCCGCTCTCAAGAAAGGAGCAGATCGCCCCTGTGACTGCTGTTAGCTGGTCGGTTCTAGCTTCCAAGGCATCCTCTGCATACTTTCGTTCTGTGATATCATGGAAGATCTCCAGTTTGGAGATAGTTCCGTCTCGATTTTGAAGCGGAGTCTCTAATAGATCATATGTCTTGTTGTTTTTAGCAGAATACCATTCCCGTCGGACGGTTTTTCCGGCAAAGGCCTCCTTACCCTTGCACCATGGACAAACCTCATCCCTGTCATGAAAATATTCATAACATTTACGTCCATTAATAGGACCAAACTCCCTTTCAATAACGGGGTTGATATATTCTATATCATAAGTCTGACTCCCAATATAGACACCATCCCCCATAGATTCCAGGATATTGATAAGCTTGTCCCGCTCCACCTTCAGTGCCCCTTCTGCCTTCACGGTCTGAATGACATGGGCGGTTATGCCGGCAAGGCCCTCCAGCATGGCATCCTCTTCAGTGGTGATAGATTGTTTTGAGAAGAGCGCCAGAACGCCTATAGGTCCGCCAGTGGTATCTTGAAGCCTATATCCGGCAAATGAGACAAGGCCAAGCCCCTTTGCCCATTTGTGATCCATGATCTGCGGATCGTTTACTACATTATTGGTGAGGAACTTGCTTATCTGTCCGACGGCTATACGCCCTACCTTGTACAGACCAAATGGCATCCGGCTGTGAGGGCCATCTATATGTGTATAGCGCCCTGAGCTTGCGACAAGGTGGAGGCAGTATTCCCGCAGGCGGCAGACCTTCTCCGGATCTTTTGCCGTAGCATGGATACAGCCTTTCTCACATAGATCCCCCGGCCCTTTGATCCATATACGACAAAAATCGGCATTGAAGATTTCTGTAACACCTTCTGTGATCTTTGTAAGTTTTTCATCAAGTTCTCCAGAACCGAGTAAATATTGCTGAAGCTGATTAAGCCCTTGCAAGCGGTTAGTAATCAACATATTATATTTATATTCTTTTCTTAAGCATCCAGTCTGTAATCTCTTCCTGGGAAATCGGGTGGCTTATAAAATATCCCTGTGCCGCATCACAACCAAGTGCGGCAAGTTTATCAAGTGCTTCCTGATTCTCGACTCCTTCTGCTGTGATCTTTACGCCAAGATTGTGTCCGAGCTCAATAACAGAGCGAACAATGACGGCATCGTCCTCATCAGTCGTCATATTTATAACAAAGGATTTGTCTATCTTTATCTCATCCACAGGGAGTCTTTTGAGATAATTTAGAGATGAGTATCCTGTGCCAAAGTCATCTATAGAAAAGTTTATCCCCATTTTGTTTAACCGCATCATGACCCCGATTGCCCGTTCCGGATCCGCCATGATGGTGCTCTCGGTTATCTCAAACCTCAAGATTCCCGGTGTTAATTTCCAGACATAGAGCAGACTTCTTATCTGATCCTGAAACTGATGATCCTGGAAGTTCTTGGCAGACAGGTTCACTGCAATATCTAATTTAAATCCCTTCTCCTGCCAGCTCAATGATTGACGGATCGCCTCTTTTAGTACCCATAAGGTTATCTGCTTAATAAAGCCTGTATGCTCGGCAAGAGCGATGAACTGATCTGGAAGAATGATACCTAAATTCGGGTGGTGCCAGCGGACAAGCGCCTCTGCGCCTATTACCGTGCCGGTCTTAAGTTCTATCTTGGGCTGGTAGAGAAGGAATAACTGGTTTTGGTCTATCGCATGGCGAAGCTCGCTTATAAGGGTGAGTCGCTCTGGCGAAGATTTGTCCTGCTTGGGAGAATAGATGGCCCATCCGCTCTCTGTCCTTTTAGCGGCGTACATTGCCAATTCTGCCCGCCTGATCAAGGTGTCGGCATCCTCTCCATGGATCGGATAAAGTGAGATCCCTATGCTGGCAGAGATATCCAGGGTCAGTTTATCGAGGACAATGGATTCTTCGAGCCTCTTTATGATCATAACCGCAGTCCTTACGGCAACCGGGGGATCTATATTCGGCAGCAGGATTGCAAACTGGTCTCCGCCAAGACTTGCAACTATGCCCTCTTCTTTGGTGAGATCGCAAAGGCGCAAGCTTACCTGCTTTAATAACACGTCGCCAATTTGATGGCCAAGGGTATCGTTGATCTCTTTGAAGCGATCAATATTAATGATAAGTAATGCAAGTTGTTCATATTTTTGTCGTTCATCAGATGTGACCTGTAATAAGCGGTCATGAAAGAGGATCCTGTTTGGAAGTCCGGTGAGAGTGTCATAATAGGCCAGACGGCGGACTGTTTCATCAGTCTGTTTTTGTTCTGTGATATCGCGAATGATACAACTGTAAAATGTTTCCGAATCTATCTTCCAGACAGAAATAGAAAGCTCTAATGGGAACACAGTCCCGTCCTTTCGCAAACCGTACAGTTCGACCGCGTCTCCAATTATGTAAGATTCGCCTGTTGATTGTAATCGCTCCAGGCTTTTCAGAAAAGGATTCCTATATTGTTCTGTTATCAGGATGGTAAAAGGTTTGCCCAATATTTCATCCGTTCTGTAACCATAGATGTTCATTAAGGCTTTATTGCATGAAATGATGATCTTTTTATTATCTGCAAAAACAATTCCCTCGATGGCTAATTGGGCTATTGAATGGAACTTCATCTCGGATATTTTTAATGTCTTCTCAATCTTTTTAAGCCTTGCGCCTTCTCTGGCAAGAAAAGCTGCTTTGTCATTAACTCTTTCTTCGGGTAGCCTATTGAGAGTCATGAGCTCATTCCTTGATTTGATAAGATCCAGATTTTTTTGGATAGCAATTTCGTATGTAGAAAGGAGAAGACTTAAGATCTGGCGGCGATCAGAGGTGATAAAATATTTTTTATCATCCAGAGGTATCTCCACGCCATGCTTCCCCCTCCTGTCTTTACCTAAACCGCGGTTTGTAATGATATGCCGAATTAGGGAGGTAAGAGATCTTTCATCGTATGGATTTGTAATGAAATTGTCTGCTCCGCACTCCAGGCCCCTTATAACATCATATCGGCTGGAGAGGGGGGTAAAAAGAACAGTTGCAATATCTTTTGTATTTTTATCCGATTTGATCTGTTTGAAAAACTGGTACCCATCCATTTCAGGCATGGTCATGCCGCTAATAATAATCTGCGGTTTATGCTTACTTATTAAGGCCCCGGCCTCCCGGTCACTGCTTGCAATCAAGACCTGATAGTTATGTTGTTCAAGGATATATTTTAGCTGCTCAGGATATATCAGGTTATTTCCAAGAATAAGGATTGATATCTCAGGGTTGCCAGGATCTTTATTCTTAGTCAGTTCCATGACTCCTCCCTATGGAAATATCAGGAATAAATATCTTTTGTGATCACTGCAGTTTTTTATGTATTAAGCATACCCCAATTAGCTAATAGAGATTTACAAAGGCAATAGTAGCAAGACTTATGCCTATTGATGATTATAGTCATGTTCCAGGGCAAAAAGAATCAGGCCGGGGCTCTGCATATACACAAAATATGGGTTTTCGGTCCTTTCCTGGTTAAAAATCTGCAATAGATAGTTGGTATAAAATTGAAAAGGTGCAAGATTGATTATGCATCCTTGCAGGAATTCTTCTACAATCATAAACTAAAGTCTCTAAAATCATCAAGCATGTCTATGTTCCCATAAATCAAATCCATCTGGGGCGCAATGGTTTCCGTGTTGCCTGGCAAGCCGGAGAACCGCTTCAAGGAGGATAGGTGTGGATTATTGAAACTGCGCAGGGAAAGTAAAGTTTGGTTTTGTTTTTCCAGAAGGTCAATGGCTATTCTTGGGAAGGCCAGATTGACCGGATTTTGATCATACTGATATATTCAGGGTCTAATATTAACTAGAGCAGGTATAAGATGCCTCCAGTAACTGTAGATATAACCTCCCTTGCCTATGGCGGTAAAGGGGTAGGAAGGATAGAAGGCAAGGTAGTATTTGTCCCTTATACAGCGCCAGGTGACAGGGCGAGGATTGAGATTATATCTGAAAAGAGGGGATTTCTCGAGGGGAGATTACTGGACCTTATCCTTCACTCGTCATTGAGGCAATCCCCCCCATGTCCCCTCTTCGGGAGGTGCGGGGGTTGCCACTGGGAGCATATCCAATATTTGGCCCAGGTCGATTGGAAGGATAGGATATTCCGCGAAACAATAGAGAGGATTGGCAGGATCATGGATCTCCCCCTGGAACCTCCAATACCTGCTGCAGAACCATTTAGATACCGTGTAAAGGCCCAGTTTCATATTGAGGATCACATATGGGGGTTTTTTGAGGCAGGCTCTCATAGGGTTATTGAGGTTGGGGAATGTTATCTGCTCGATCCGGTTTTAAACAAGACATTTATATCCCTTAGAAATTACATAGAAGAAAATCAAAGCGGCCTGCCTATCCATACTGTTGAGATAGGTAAAAGCAACTTAGATGGAAGGACGGTGGCCTTAATCCAACTCAAGAAAAAGTGGGATATCAGGCCGGAGGTGATCTTGACTGCCGTAACTGAATTGAAGGGGATAGAGTTCCGTGTAACGCCGCCAGGGAAAAGAACGGGGAAGGTCATGTCATCTGCCGGGGATCTATCCCTTATCTATAGATTGAAGGGTCTGGTGTTTAAGTCCGGTATATCGACATTTTCGCAGGCAAATATATCTCAGAATCTAAGGCTTGCCGAAACAGTACTTGAATATGCCGATATTGATACCAGTGACTTTATTCTGGACCTCTATTGCGGTGCAGGAAACCTTACTCTTCCATTGGCAGGGGGCTGTTCTAAGGTTATCGGCGTGGACAGTGAACAGTTGGCCATCAAAGATGCAATATCAAATGCCAGGGCCAACTCTATCAAGAACGTCAATTTTATCTGTAGCCATGTATCAAGAGGCCTTATGTCCATAAGCAAGATCCTGCCGGACATAGTTATCTTAGACCCGCCAAGGGAGGGCGGGCTCGATGCAGTAAGAGGGATTGCCGGTCTTAAACCAAAAAGGGTGATCTATGTATCGTGCAACCCTTCGACCCTTGCGAGGGACCTTGCTGTTTTAATCAGAGAAGGATATGTTGTTAACAGGGCAAGGGTTATAGACATGTTTCCACAGACCTACCATATTGAGGGTGTGGTAAAATTACAGCTTTAAGTCCTAATGGGGAGAGGAAGGATGCATTGAGGTTTTTATTTATCGCTGTCGGAGGGGCAATAGGCACCCTGCTCCGCTATACGATCGCTGGGTTAATTTACAGGCTATTTGATTCTGTCTTTCCCTGGGGGACACTGGGTGTTAATCTTCTCGGTTCATTTATCGCCGGATTTCTCTGGGAGGGATTTGAGAGAACGACTGTATCTCCCGATCTCAGGACATTTATTTTTATTGGCATTCTGGGCAGTTTTACTACATTTTCAAGCTACAATCTTGAGTCTTTTAATCTCCTCCGGGATGGCGAGATCAGGCTTGCACTGTCAAATATCCTGGCAAGTAATATCTTTGGTATCGCTCTTGTCTTCTTTGGTTTTGCCGCTTCGAGATATTTAATAGGTTTCTTTAGATAGGAGGCATCATGAAATTACCTGAAGAAGGATTCCTGCTTAGGGTCTTTGTTGGAGAGACAGACAGCTACAAAGGGAAGGCCCTCTATGAGCAGATAGTATTAAAGGCAAGGGAGTTAAACCTTGCCGGCGCTACAGTAATAAGAGGGATAATGGGATTCGGCGCCCATAGTCGTATCCATACTGCAAAGCTGTTGCGTCTTTCCGAGGATCTCCCTATTGTTGTTGAGCTTGTAGATACAGAGGAAAATCTAAATAAGATAATACCATTCCTTGATGAAACAGTTGATGAAGGATTAATAACTATGGAAAAGGCAAGGGTTATAAAATATAGGCATGGCAATAGGGATTGATGAGATCTAATTATGGGAAGGAGAGAGAAGTTCCACTGCCGCCTGATCCGCAAGAAGGATGCCTTTTGGGGTAAGTCTGATCCTATTTGAAGCGATGGCTATTATATCAGCGTCAATTAATTTCTGCATGGAAGGTCCGAATAACATAATGGGATCAGCATCAAACCGGCGCCTTATATAATCCATGTCTATCCCCTCGATCTTTCTTATGCCGAAGATGATTGCATCAACAAGCTGATCTCTCCAGGTAAGTTCTTCTGTCTTACTATGCATATCTCCTGAGCCTGCCTTGGATATATAGTCTTCGATAAAATCTGTGTTGGAAAATCTCTTATTTCCGATGTAGGAGTGTGCGCCTGCGCCTATGCCCAGATACTCATTCCTATCCCAATAAAGCATATTATGTGCGCAACTATAACCTGGCAGGCAGAAATTGGAGATCTCATAATGGATATAGCCGGCCTTATTTAGCATCTCTACCGCCGCAATATACATATCTATCTGATCCTCTTCAGGCATAATTTTAATCCGGCCATTACTGAGGCGATGATAAAATGTCGTTCCCTTCTCAATAATAAGGCCATATACAGAGATATGTTCAGGGGAAAAGGAGATGACCTCTTCTAATGTTACAAGCCATTCATTCAATTGCTGATCTGGAAGGGCATATATGAGGTCAAGGCTGATGTTTTTAAACCCAACTGACCTGCAGGTCTTGATGATCCGGCGGGCTGTATCAGCATCATGGCTCCTGCCTATGGCCATTAGGTATTTATCGGATAAAGACTGGACGCCGATACTTATCCTGTTTATCCCTATACCAATCAGGTCTGCCAGCTTTGATTCGCCCAGGGTATCAGGATTTGCCTCGATAGTTATCTCTGCCCCTTCTTCGAGTTTAAATATAGTGGTTGTTATGTCTATTATCTCTTTGATCGCTTCAGGAGAGAGGATAGATGGTGTGCCGCCACCAAGATATATGGTCTTAAGCGATTCTCCTTCCAGACTATATTCTTTAGCCCTTATCACCATCTCCTGCTTGATTGCATCAATATATCTTTGGACTAAATCAGGAGTGTATGGCACTGAATTAAATGAGCAATAAAAGCATTTTTTGATACAAAAAGGGATATGGATATATAAACCAATATTCAATCTACACCATTATTTCTTTAGGTTTAAAGTATACTAATATATGTCGATATCAAGCAAGAAATTGCCAGAAATCTATTTATGGATATTAGACGTCAGCTCATTATTTCCCTTTATTTGACTGGCAGTTAAGGCTTGACTTCAGGGGGGTTATTCTATAGAATTCTTTCTAACTAGAGAACTTCCACAGAAGAAATTGGTTATTTGACAATATTGGAAAACCCCTTATTTCTTATATTAATTGATGAAGAATTTTTTCTATCCTCGCATGGGTGCTAAATGATAAAAGACAAGGTCTTTAAGGCTGTGATACCTGCCGCCGGTCTTGGAACAAGATTTCTTCCTGTGACCAAGGCGTCACCAAAGGAGATGCTTCCCCTGGTCGATAAGCCATTAATCCAGTATGTTGTAGAGGAGGCAGTCGCCTCGGGAATAAAAGAGGTTATCATAGTGACTGGCCGGGGGAAAAGGGCCATAGAGGATCACTTTGATATATCCTTTGAGCTTGAGGAGAACCTAAGAGAAAACGGAAAAAAATCTATCCTGAAAGAGATCAGAAAGATTTCTATGCTGGCAGATTTCTGCTACGTACGCCAAAGCAAGGCAAAGGGGCTGGGCCACGCCATACTTACAGCGAAGAATCTTGTCGGTGATGAACCCTTTGCAGTGCTTCTTGGGGATGACATCGTAGATGCCGAGGTCCCTGCTTTAAGACAGATGATCAGGATATATGAAAAGTATCATGCCCCGGTTCTGGCTATTGCGAGGGTCAAAAAGGACGAGGTAAAGAATTATGGTATAATCAAAGGGGAAAAAATCAATAGTCGGCTCTTTTCCGTAGAAGATCTGGTTGAGAAGCCTGATCCGGATGATGCCCCTTCAGACCTGGCGGTAATCGGGAGGTACATCCTAGTTCCTGAGGTATTTGGGATGCTTGAAATGGTAAAGCCCGGAAAGAATGGTGAGATACAGCTTACAGACGGTCTTAGGATCCTTGCAAAGAGGGGCCCGATCTACGGATATCTTGTCGAGGGTAAGAGGTACGACGCAGGTGACAAGCTCGGTTTCTTAAAGGCTACTGTTGAATTTGCTTTAAAAAACCCGGATCTTGGAAGGGAATTTCGCAGTTATCTTGGTAGCCTCGTTCTTTAAGTCCTGGCCGGTATTACTTTAAGCCGGTGTAGCAGCTTTAAACGTCAGTAGATTCGCATATGGCCGAGGCGATATGAGGGGGGCTCCATAGGCTTTGTCTGTAGAGGGGATGACAAAAGCCCATATAAGTGGATGTTTATCCAGCGAGCAAGGCGAGCGTTGAGGGGGAGGGCTTCGACGCTGAGCTCAGCCGAAGCGCTCCATCCGGCTTTGCCGGTGGAGGGGGCGCGCAAGCCCCTATAATAGATTAAAGGAGAAATGGGAGGTATTTTAATATGGCCGGATCTATAGAGCAGGAATCACAGAAGATAGATATTCCTGACACATTGCCCCTCCTTCCTGTGAGGGATATAGTTGTATACCCATATATGGTTCTTCCGCTGTTTGTAGGAAGGGATATATCGATAAAGGCTATTGATACCGCACTTTCAGGCAACAGGATGATACTCCTTGCAGCACAGAAGTCGCTGGATGTGGAAATCCCGCAGCCTGAGGAGGTATACTCTGTCGGTACCGTCGGGATGATAATGAGGATGTTAAAGCTCCCGGATGGAAGGGTTAAGATACTTGTCCAGGGCCTGGTTAAGGCCAGGATCATTGAATATACCCAGCTTGAGCCATACTACCAGGTACGGATAGAGAAGATATCAGAGATGAAGGTGACGGAGATGACGCTGGAGCTTGAGGCCCTGGTGAGAAATGTAAAAGAACAGGTTGAAAAGATGATTACCCAGGGAAAGGCAATACCGCCTGAGGCTATGATGGTTATAGAGAACATGGAAGACCCCGGCAGGCTTTCGGATATGATTGTCTCAAACCTGGGAATAAAGGTAGAGGCTGCCCAGCAGGTACTTGAGATTGCAGATCCCGTTATAAGGCTGAAGAAGGTAAACGAGGTTCTTGAGAAAGAGTTAGACCTTCTAGGTATGCAGCAGAAGATCCAGGCCGAAGTTAAGGGCGAATTGGATAAGACCCAAAGGGAATATTACTTAAGAGAACAACTAAAGGCGATCCAGAAGGAACTTGGGGAAGTGGATGAACGAACAGAGGAGGTAAACGAGTTTAGAAAGAGGATTGCCGAGGCAAAGATGTCGGAAAAGGTCTTTAAGGAGGCAGAAAAACAGTTAAAAAGACTTGAGAAGATGCACCCTGATTCTGCGGAGGCGACAACAGTCAGGACATACCTTGAGTGGATGGTTGAGATCCCCTGGTCCAAGAAGACAAAGGATAACCTGGATATCAAGGCGGCGACAAAGGTATTAAATGAGGACCACTATGACCTCGAGAAGGTTAAAGAGAGGATACTGGAGTACCTGGCAGTGAGGAAGATGAAGGAAAAGAGGAAGACAGGGGAGAAGATGAAGGGGCCTATTCTCTGCTTTACAGGTCCTCCGGGTGTGGGCAAGACGTCACTGGGAAAATCTATTGCAAGGGCACTGGGAAGGGAGTTTATCAGGATGTCCCTGGGCGGTATGAGGGATGAGGCGGAAATCAGGGGTCACCGCAGGACATATGTAGGTGCATTGCCCGGCAGGATAATCCAGGGAATAAAACAGGCTGGGTCAAATAACCCTGTATTTATGCTTGATGAGGTGGATAAGGTAGGGGTTGATTTCCGTGGAGATCCTGCTGCTGCGCTCCTTGAGGTACTTGATCCTGAGCAAAATCACTCCTTTACCGATCATTTTCTTGCTGTTCCATTTGACCTCTCAGATGTGATGTTTATCACAACAGCGAATCTGATAGATCCGATACTATACGCGCTTAGAGATAGGATGGAGATTATTGAGATACCCGGCTATACAGAGGAAGAAAAGGCTGGAATTGCCAAGAATTTTCTTATCCCAAAGCAACTAGCCGAACATGGGATTACGGAAAAGCATATACATATCTCTGATGAGGCGCTGCATGCAATTATAAAACAGCATACCAGAGAGGCTGGGGTGAGAAATCTGGAGAGGGAGATAGCTAATGTGATGCGAAAGGTTGCGAAAAAGATCGCCGAAGGGATGGAGAAAAGATATCTTATTACCCCGAACAGCCTGAATAAATATCTTGGTGTACCGAAATTTCTGTATGAGACAGAACAGGAGAAGGATGAGATAGGTGTATCTACCGGGCTTGCCTGGACCGAGGCAGGAGGGGATATTATCTATATTGAGGCTACCATAATGAAAGGGAAGGGGAATTTAACCCTAACCGGACATCTAGGGGATATAATGAAGGAATCTGCGCAGGCAGCGCTAAGCTATATAAGGTCAAAGGAGAAGGAACTGAAGATTTCTTCCGACCTTATTGCCAAGAATGATATTCATATCCATGTTCCGGCAGGGGCGATCCCAAAGGATGGGCCTTCGGCAGGGATCACTATGGCTACGGCCCTGGCGTCCCTCTTCACTAATACCCCTATCAAGAAGGATGTGGCTATGACGGGCGAGATTACCCTTAGAGGAAGGGTCCTTCCTATCGGTGGATTCAAGGAGAAGATACTTGCCGCCAAGAGGGCGGGACTGACTACAGTAATATTGCCCAAGAGGAACGAAAAAGACATTGAGGAGATCCCGAAGCATCTCCTGAAGGGGATTACTCTAAGATTTGCTGAGACTATGGACGATGTCCTTAAGATCGCCCTCAGATACAATTCTAAAAAGGATCATGGCAGGAAGCCCAATAAAAAGAAGGGGTCAAAGACGTTAGCCGGGGCATCCCCAGGATAGAGGCGCCTTGTGGATGGACCTTTGTCAGATCGGAGAATTCGGCCTAATAGACCGGATCAGAAAACGGTTTCCTCCCTCCAAAAGATCTCTCCTTGTCGGTATAGGAGACGATTCTGCCGTATTAAGGCCGAAGAAGGATATGGACATCCTCCTCACCACCGACCTTTTGGTGGAGGATATCCATTTTGATCTCAAATATACTACCTTCCGGGAACTGGGTTATAAGGCCCTTGCTGTCAATATATCTGATATTGCAGCCATGGGAGGCATCCCAAGGTATCTGGTTGTATCCCTTGCCATTCCTGGTGGGCTCGATATAAAAGATATCGATGAACTTTATAAGGGCATCGGCATCCTGGCGAAGAGGTTTGGGATAAATCTGGCAGGAGGTGATACCTCTGCCTCCAAAAAAGGGATATTTATCTCCATTACACTTCTTGGTGATGTAGAACCAGGGATTGTTATAGCAAGGTCCGGGGCAAGTGTTGGTGATAGTATCATCGTGACCGGGAACCTTGGTGACTCCTCGGCAGGTCTTGAGGTCCTGAAAAAGAGAGAAAATGCCGGAAGAGGATATAAGTACCTGAAAAAAAGGCATCTCATGCCGATCCCCAGGGTAGATGAAGGTAGGCTTCTTGCGACAAATAAACTTGCTACCTCTATGATAGATATCTCTGACGGGCTTTTGTCAGACCTTTCTCATATCTTAGATGAGAGCGGTGTTGGTGCTGAGCTCTTTTTAGATAAGATACCCATATCTGCCCCCCTTAGAAGATATGCCGCAAGGGTAGGGGCTTCTCCCTTAAGGTTTGCACTTTCGGGTGGTGAGGACTATGAACTCCTTTTAACTGCATCAAAAGCATCAACCCAAAAAGTTGTCTGCAGCCCTCTTTTGACGAAGACTGGTGTTTCTGTTATTGGCAGGATAACAAAGCATAAGGGGATAAAATGGGCAGGGGATTATAAGATTGAAGAGGACTTTTTAAAAGGCTATGATCATTTCAAGAAGGGGTGAATGTACCAGCACTGACACAAAAGTCCTTTTGGAGTATATAGGGATTGAGGAGAGTTATGAAGATAAGAAGCCAGGAAGAGATAATCCTGAACTGTATAAGCGATGGTGTTATAACCATAGGCATGGACAGGAAGATCAGGTATATCAATCAGGCAATGAGGCTTATGCTCGGTCTGGAGGATGATTTGGATACCAGGGATCTAAGCTGTGAGGATCTGATCCAGTCTGATATCTGCAATACTGATGAGTGCATATTTCATAAGGCGCTCCTTACAAAGGAGAGGCTCTCGAATTACGAGACGGTGATCAGAAACAGGGAAGGCGTCTATATGCCCGTAAGCATAAACACCGATTTCTTGAAGGATAATAACGGGGATGTAGTAGGTATTGTAGAGGTATTCAGGAATCTGTCTTTAGTTAAGGGGCTTGAAGGGAATATAAAGGAGCTTGAGAGCAGGATTGCCGACAGAGGCAGGTTTGGAAACATAATCGGCAACAGCAAGGCTATAAGGGAGATACTGGCTGTACTTCCGACTGTAGCAAACTCCAAATCTACCGTGCTCCTCGAGGGAGAATCGGGAACCGGAAAGGAGTTGATCGCAAATGCCATTCACCTTAATAGTCCCAGAAGGGATAAGTCTTTTGTGGCTGTTAACTGTGCGGCGCTTGCGGAAGGTGTTTTGGAAAGTGAGCTGTTCGGTCATGTAAAGGGGGCATTTACCGGCGCCTATTATGATAAACTTGGGCGATTTGAACTTGCAGATAAAGGCACTATATTCCTTGACGAGATAGGCGATGTAAGCCTTTCTACTCAGGGAAAGTTATTGCGGGTCCTCCAGGAAGAGGAGCTTGAGAGGGTTGGCGGGTCAAAGAGTATAAGGATAGATATCAGGGTCATTGCCGCATCAAACAAGGACCTTCTCTCTCTGGTCAAGAGAGGCGAGTTTAGAGATGATTTATATTACAGGATAAGGGTCTTTCCGATAAGGATACCGCCATTAAGAGAGAGGAAAGAGGATATTCCCCAACTGGTAAGACACTTTATCTCTATATACAACAAGGAGATGGACAAGGATATAAAGACCATATCCCATAGTGCAATGGCTACCCTGTTAAGCTATGATTATCCCGGTAATGTGAGAGAGCTTGAGAACATCATAGAGCATGCATCCGTCTGCTGCCGGGGGGATACCATACAGGTAGAACATCTCCCCAATGATATAATAGGGCACAGGGATATTGTTGATAAGGCATCAAAGAGCGCCGGATCCCTGAAAATAATGGAGAGAGAATTGATGCTTAAGGTCCTTGATCAGTCTGGTTGGAACTATAAGGAGGCGGCCAAGATCCTGGGGCTAAGCCGGACCACACTCTGGAGGCGGTTGAAAGAATTCAATATCAAAAGGGAGAAACGTTTTAAAATGCAACATTACATCGACTGATGACGCTTTAGGTTACAGATTTTCACAACTCCTTAATATTTTTAACTTTTCAGTCTATTTCCAAAGGGATTTATCTCTATATATATTTCATTTTTGAACATCAAGGCATAATCCACCAGACTGAATCTGTTCATATCCATATGAAACTAAAGCGATTATTCATATTTTTTTATAGGTGGTATACTGCTTGCATAGTACTATATAATATAGTAGTGATTAAGATCTCAGTCTTATATCGAGATGATCTACTTAAAAGGGTTTTGAGGAGCACAGAGATGTATCTTCAGGGCGACTTGGCTAAAAGGACGAGAAAGGCTGATTGTCCTGTCTGTCTATCAGTAATTATCCTGGAGGTCGTGGCCAATGATGGAGATGTGATTCTCTGTCCGCACTGCAATGCTAAATTAGTAGTCTCCGGTTTAAACAGAAGACCGACTGTACGTAGTATCGACATGTATAGGTCGACTTCATAATAAGGAGTTCAAAGATGAGATGTTCAAGGTGCAGGGGGATGATGGTGAATCAGGTTTTTGAAGATTTAAAAGAGACGGGCGATTTCTTCTTTTATGGATGGAGGTGCGTTAATTGCGGAGAGATAACAGATCGGGTTATAGCGTTGAATCGTGATGTAGAGGTTGAGTTACATAAGAAGTATGCAGGTATCGCTGCATGAAGAATCATAGGTCCTTATGGGTGATCAGGGTTGATGAAAGAGGGAATAATAATAGTGTATCCATAATTTATTTTATATGAAGGAGGAAAAAAAGATGAGGCCAAATGTGGAAGTAAAAAGGAGGACAAAGAGTGAATTGACACCAGCGGAGAAAAAGGAGATATGCGACGAATTACTGGCTATATATAAGAAGAATGGCAAGATTTTAAACAGGGATCTTCTCAGGGTCTCGGCAATAACAGGGACAAGTTATCCTACAATTGTAGAGATAGAAGATGAACTTAGCCTTGAGTCCAAATGGAAATCAGTGGCATAAGGAGAGGTGCGAGATGTCTGACCCGATAGAAAAAATGCTTCTCGAGATCTTGAGGGTAGCTATTGAGGATGAAAGGAGGGCACAGAAGAGGTATAAAAGGGGCGCCCTCCTTGCCGGTGATCCGGAAATAAAGGAGATGTTTAACCGTCTCTTGGCTGAGGAGTGCGAGCATGAGAGGAAGCTGACAGAGACGTACAGGGATATCAAGAAGAGACTTGGCTTAAAGATCTTTGCGGAGGATCGGAAGGATGTGGTAGTTGTTTCAGAAATGAATCAGATTTAAGGTTTCCTAACCCTGTTTGTCTATTATTTGTGGTCTTAATTATACAAAGTCTGCTTGCGTTTGATGTTGGAATGTGTTAAAATTTAACATGAAATCAAGTAAGTAGCAATATCAGGGAAGGTACAAATCTCTAAATTTTATTTTGACTCGTATGGGTATTTAGGCCCAGAGGCCCAAGGGTAAAGCCGCCTTAGAGTAATTTCCTGGACCAAGGAGATCATAAGTGGTACCGCCTGGTCTATGAGGCGGCTTTGAGTAATTAGCATAGATGACGCTAAGGTAAAGGTAGTTTTGTGGATTAAGTTCTATCTCTATTGAAAGGATATATGGATCGGGGAGAGGGTTTTCACTCTGTTTGTGAGGAGAAGAAGAAGGCAAGAGATAGAATATCGAGATCTCATTGGCCGGCGTGAGTCATTCGATGCCGGCCATTTTTTTAGAACCTTGGAATAAGGAAGAGGAATAAGAAAGAGATAGACATGGGGGTTGATAATAAAGAGGGGAGAGGCATCTGGGCCGGTTTGACTTTGGCAAATACGGACGAGAGACTGCATGATGTTGCTATAGTAGGGGTCCCATATGATAACTCTGTATGCTGCAGGAGGGGTGCGGCCCTTGCTCCAAAAAGGATTCGTGAGATATCGGGATTTGTCCCTCCTGTCCTTGATACGGGTGAAGTACTGGAGCTTCTTGTAAAGGACTTTGGTGATATCCAGGTTGATCCATTGTTCAACACGACCTTTCAGAGGATTGATGAATGTTTGTCAGATAAGCTATTAAAGTCCTTCCTCCTTACCATAGGGGGGGATCATTCCGTCTCTATACCCATTTTCAATCTCCTGTCTAAGCTTTCAAGAGGGTCTATAGGAATAATTTATCTGGATGCCCATACTGATCTTAGCGATACATTTGATGGATCACCCTTCTCCCATGCGTGTCCCCTGAGAAGGGCCCTTGATAATCAAAATATCAGGCCTGAGAATATCCTGCTCGTTGGGACAAGGTCCTTTGAAATCGAGCCTTTGAGGTTTATTGAAAAGCATAGTATAAAGACCTACACGCCGGATATGATCATGGAGAGAGGGATGAAGGATGTAGCAAGGGAGGTTGTAAGAAGGTTTGAAGGGATCGACAATATCTATCTTTCAATTGATATAGATGTCCTTGATCCGGCATATGCACCGGGGACAGGAATCCCGGAGGCAGGAGGTATCTCAACCTTAGATCTGGTTACCTTTATCAGGGGACTTGACAGGCTGAATATAGTAGCCGCAGATCTCGTTGAGGTCTCACCGCCGCTCGATGTCAACGATATCACAAGTTTTGCAGCGCTAAGGATAATAAAAGAGATATTTGGGATGGTTCATAGGAAGAAGGTCCTATCAATGAACAAGAGGGGAGGAGATGGTCTATGGTAAAGGTTAAGGAGGATGACGCAAAGAAGAGGGCCAAGACATGCAGCGTCTGCGGAAAACCATCGGAAAAGATCATTTGTGACAATTGCGAGGCGAAAATAAGGGGTGAGGCCCTGGAAAGAAAGATAAAGGATGAAAAAGAGGGAAGGACTGATACCGGGAGAAGATAGATAATGGCAGAAATAAGCAAAGAGGATGTAATTGTGGAACAGCAGCAGAAGGAGAAGAGATAGTGGATCTGTCAGGCAGGGTGGCGATTGTTACTGGATCCAGCAGGGGGATAGGGGCTGCAACAGCGAAGGCCTTGTCGAGGGAGAAGGCATCGGTTGTTGTAAATTATCTTACCGGTGTTGAAATGGCAGAGGAGGTCGTGAAAGAAATAAAGGGAAAAGGCGGTAATGCCATTGTCTTCCAGGCAGATGTGACAGAGCAGCAGGATGCAGAAAGGCTTGTAAGGGCTGCAATAAAGGAATTTGGGCAGGTTGACATCCTTGTAAATAATGCATTTCGGCCCATGCCTTCCAAGTCGTTCCTCGATCTGACATGGGAGGAATGCCAGGATCAGATTGATCGTTCCCTGAAGGCCGCATTTAACTGTGTCCAGGCTGTTGTTCCCAAAATGATGGAGAGGGGGTCCGGGAAGATCATCAATATAGTAAGCGTCCTTGTTGATAAGCCCGTTGCAGGGGCATTGGCATATACCGCTGCAAAATCAGCGCTTATAGGGTTTACGAGGACCATTGCGCTTGAACTTGGCCCCCATGGGATCTGCGTGAATATGGTCTCTCCCGGGATGACACTGACGGAAGGGACGATGCGGATAGAGGAGTCTTTAAGAAATGCAGTTGCCATAGGGACACCAATGAGGCGGCTTGCAACACCGGACGACATAGCCGGGACGGTTTTATTTCTGGCATCCGATCTTGCCTCTTTCATAACAGGAAGCTATTTTCCTGTGTCCGGCGGATATGTGATGTCTTAAAGGAGAGGGCTAAAGAATTGAGACATGCCAATAGAGAGATTGGATTAAAACTTGAGAGGATAGGGACGCTAAAACGATCAGAGAAGATCGGAAAGGTATGCTGGCTATTCTCTTATTGTCTTATGGCCATGGCATCCAAGAACCCGAAGATGGTCTTTTTGGAGCTTGCCAAGGTCGCAGCAGACCTGGCAAGAAAGATAGGTTGGACGGAGAATATCGGGGAGAGGTCCATTATTGACCTGATATTTAACGGTGATCTGTTTCAAGTGGAGATTATATCTACCGGTGAGGTTATTAGGGGTAAAAAGGCCTTAAGCAGTCTGGATTGGAATGGACATTACTACATCGAGATCTACCCTGAGTATTTCCCCTTTGTTAAGTATATCAGAAAGTGGTGCGTTAACGAGATGAGGGAGATAACAAGCGAAATCGATACTGACCAAAAGAGAGCAGCTATTCCTGGAAAGCTTAAGAAGGCAGTAGGGGTTTAACTTTAGAGTATTGTCGGAGGAAACCATGATAACAATGAATGAACTGAAGGTTGGGGACCAAGCGCCCGATTTCACACTTAAGGATCAGGATGAGAAGGAAGTTACACTTAGCAGTTTCAAAGGGAAGAAGAACATGGTTCTTGCATTTTATCCTCTTGATTGGAGCCCGGTATGCACCAAAGAGAATATCTGTTTTACCAGGGATCTGTCGAGGTTTGAGGATAATGATACAGCTGTTTTGGGGATCAGTGTTGACTCTACCTGGTCTCATAAGGCATGGAAAGAGTCTCTTGGTCTAAAGCATACCCTGTTAAGTGATATGAACAGGGAGGCATGCAAGAGCTATGGTCTCTATCTTGAGAAACCTAATATATCGAAGAGGGCTACGGTGATTGTGGATAAGGAGGGGAAGATACGTTTCTACAAGGTGCAAGATATTAAGACCCAGAGGGATAATGAAGAGATATTGAAGGTATTAGGAGAGTTAAAAAGGGGATGATCAAGTGAAGAATCTGCCGGAGGAGGCCGGGAAGAAGATGATTGATCCCGACCTGCTGGAAAGGGTCAAAAGATGGGCCGAGAAATCCTCCCTATGGCCGTTTACATTCGGCCTTGCCTGCTGTGCGATTGAGATGATGGCTATGGTTGCCTCGCGATATGACATAGCCAGGTTTGGCGCTGAGGTATTCCGTTCCTCACCAAGGCAGGCAGATTTAATGATCGTGTCAGGTAGGGTCTCTATGAAGATGGCCCCGGTGCTCAAGAAACTTTACGATCAGATGCCTGAGCCGAAGTGGGTGATTGCCATGGGGGCATGTGCATCCTGCGGCGGGGTGTTCAACAACTACGCCATAGTCCAGGGGGTTGATAAGATAGTCCCTGTCGATGTATATGTACCCGGATGTCCGCCGTCTCCTGATGCCCTGATCTACGGGATTCTGAAGCTTCAGGAAAAGATTGAAGG
The DNA here is from genome assembly GCA_016234185.1 of Nitrospirota bacterium. Taxonomy (GTDB): domain Bacteria; phylum Nitrospirota; class Nitrospiria; order JACRHA01; family JACRHA01; genus JACRHA01. The sequence continues at coordinate 21,089 of JACRHA010000113.1, read as the reverse complement.
CAGGATATCGGGGGAGGCGTAATTAAAGGTGTAATTATATGGCTATTCCAGATGCAGGGGCGATTATGGAGAGGTTCCCCGGGGCGGCACACGAGAATAGTTCAGGGGGCCTGGATGTTATAATAGTCCCCAAAGATAAGATCCCTGGAATAGCCGAATTTCTGAAGAACGATCCCTCCCAAAACTATAACTTCTTATCAGATATAACCTGCGTAGATTACCTTAATATGAGGGCGAGCCTTGGGGCTTTCTATAACCCTTCAGGCGGCGGGTTACGCCCTATACCCGGGCATCCGGAAAGAAGGGAGAGGTTTGAGATTATATATAACCTCTATTCGATTCCGCGAGGCTGCAGGGTATTCCTTAAGGTTTATATAGATGATAAAGACCTCGAGCTTGAATCCGTGACCGGTGTGTGGAAGGGTGCAGACTGGTTTGAGCGCGAGGTCTATGATATGTTCGGGATAAAGTTTAAAAACCATCCGGACCTAAGACGGATCCTTATGCCATCAGCGTGGAAGGGGCATCCCTTAAGAAAAGACTACCCTATAGGCGGAGAGGAGGTAGTCTTTACAGCGAACAAGGATACGATCGACCCTCAGGAGGTTGACATCAAGGAACTGTCAATCGGGGATGATGAGATCTATGCAGCATTGATGCTCAACCTGGGCGGCGGCACAAGGCTATCGACAATCAAGGGAGATGAGCCTATCAGGATGGATTCGGGTGAGCGGAGGATAATACTGAATCTGGGGCCCCAGCATCCGAGCACCCATGGTCTTTTAAGGCTTGTGCTGGACCTTGATGGTGAGAGGATCAAGAAGGTGATGCCTATTATAGGCTATCTCCATACAGGGATAGAGAAGAACTGCGAGCAGCTTACATACCAGAAGGCACTTACCCTTACTGACAGGGTTGATTACCTTACGCCCCTTTCTAATAATTTGGCCTACTGCCTTGCTGTAGAGAAGCTTATGGATATCGATATACCATTGAGGGCTCAGTATGCCAGGGTGATACTTTGTGAGCTGAGCAGGATAGCAAGCCATCTTGTCTACCTTGCAGCCCAGGGTCTTGATGTCGGCGTAATGAGCCTCTTTTTCTATTGCTTCAATGAGCGGGAGCTGATACAGGATATATTTGAATATATATCCGGTGTAAGGATGATGACGAGTTATATAAATATTGGCGGCCTAAGGTATGATCTACAAGAGGGCTTTAAAGAAAAAGTGACCGCATTCATAGACCGTTTCTCCTCGAAGATAGATGAATTTGAGGAGCTGCTGACGAATAATCCGATCTGGATAAAGAGGGCAAAGGGGATAGGGATGCTAAGTCCGGAAGATGCCATCAACTATTCGGTCTCAGGTCCTTCCCTGAGGGCGTCCGGTGTTAATTGGGATGTCCGTAAGGCAGCGCCCTATTCCTGCTATGACCATTTTGACTTTACTGTCCCCCTTGGTGAAAAGGGGGATGTCTTTGACAGATACGTGGTGAGGATTGAGGAGATGAGGCAGAGCCTAAGTATTATAAGACAGGCATTAGCCGCCCTCCCTGATGGGCCTTGCAGGAGTCAGGACAGGAAGATACTCACTCCTCCAAAGAAGGAGCTTGCAAGAAGCATGGAGGCAGTTATACACCACTTTCTGATAAGCAGCGCCGGATTTCCTGTACCAAAAGGGGAGGCATATTCCAGTATCGAGAGCCCAAGGGGTGAGGTTGGCTACTATGTTGTAAGTGATGGGAGTGGAAAGCCTTATCGTGTACGGATCAGAGGGGCATCCTTCGCCAATCTCCAGGCCATATCCAGGGTCTCAGAGGGGTTTATGATTGCTGATCTGATTGCAATAATCGGAAGTTTTGATCCTGTATTGGGCGAGGTAGACCGCTGATGGAGCTTATCCTCTTTAAAGATAGATCTGTCCCTGACCTGAAGGATATTGATGTATATATCGGAAGGGGCGGGTATCAGTCCCTTGACAAGGGTTTAAGGCTATTAAAGCCTGATGAGATAATCGATATTGTAAAGAGGTCAGGCTTGAGGGGCCGCGGCGGGGCGGGTTTTCCGACAGGCGCTAAGTGGGATTTTATCCCGAAGGGGAAGGGGATCCGGAAATATCTCTGCTGCAATGCTGATGAGTCGGAGCCGGGGAGCTTTAAGGACAGGGAGTTGATGGAGTTTAATCCCCACCTCCTTATCGAGGGGATCATCCTTGCCTCATATGCCATAGGGGCCGCAGTGTCTTATATCTATATAAGGGGTGAGCTTGTATATGCCTTTAGGATTTTAGAGAAGGCGATAAGGGAGGCCTACAAAAGGGGTCTCCTTGGAAAGGATATCCGCAGTTCCGGCTTTGACCTGGATGTCTTTATTCATCGTGGCGCAGGCGCATATATATGTGGTGAGGAGACCGCACTCATAGAGTCTCTCGAAGGGAAAAGAGGGATGCCAAGGGTAAAACCGCCATTTCCTGCCTTCTATGGTCTCTATGGAAAGCCGACAATGGTGAACAACGTTGAGACCCTATGCAATATACCATATGTCGTAACAAATGGGCACGAGAGGTTTGCATCCCAGGGCAGACCGAGAAACACAGGCACAAAGATATATTGTATGAGTGGAGATATCAATAATCCGGGAAATTATGAACTCCCATTGGGTATACCTCTCAGACATCTCATATATGATGTGGCCGGCGGGATAAGAAACGGGAGGGCATTAAAGGCGGTCATTCCAGGCGGGGCTTCAGCGGCAATGTTGACCCCGGATCAGGTCGATATCCTGATGGACTTCGATTCCCTTGCAGCTGCCGGATCAATGCTCGGCACAGCAGGCGTGATAGTAATGGACGAGACAAGGTGCATGGTTAAGGTTGCATTGACCCTATCAAGGTTTTTCTTCCATGAGTCATGCGGTAAGTGCACACCATGCCGTGAAGGGACATTCTGGATGCATGAGATCTTGAAAAAGCTGGAGGCCGGAGCAGGGAAGGATGAGGATGTCGATCTCCTCCTTGATGTGGCAAATAATATTGGAGGGAGGACTATCTGTGCCCTGGCAGATGGCGCGATTGCCCCCGTGATCAGTTCGATCAGGCATTTCGGGGAGGACTACAGGCTTCATGTAAAAGAGGCCGGATGTCCTTATGATAGGATAATGGCAAGGGCCTGATGATCCTGGAAAAAAGTTAAAATGGATAGGGCAGGAGAGAGAGAATTTAAGAGCATCTCGTTGGTTATAGACGGTAAGGCCATCTCTGTTCCTGAGGGGACCCTGGTTATTGAGGCCGCAAGGATGCTCGGGATCGAGATACCCTATTTCTGCTATCACCCGAAGATGGATCCGGTAGGCGCCTGCAGGATGTGCCTTGTGGAGACCGGCGGACGGGCTAAACTTATTACAGCCTGCACAACAAGGGTCGAAGAGGGGATGACCATATCAACGGATTCGATATCGGCTAGAAAGGGTCAGAAAGATGTCCTGGAATTCCTCCTCACAAATCACCCTCTCGATTGTCCTGTATGCGACAAAGGCGGGGAATGCCCCCTTCAGGATAATACCTATAAATATGGACCGGCTGTAAGCAGGTTTACCATAAATAAGTGGGGTTTTAAGAAGCCGGTAGAGCTTGGGCCATACATACTCCTGGATCGGGAGAGATGCATAATGTGCATGAGGTGCACAAGGTTCTCTGATGAGATAGCAGGCCATCCGCAGATAGGGGTTATAAATTCAGGAAGAGGAAGCGAGATAGGCGTCATGCACGGCCAGGAATTTAACTCGATCTTCTCCGGTAATACCATAGAGATATGCCCTGTTGGGGCACTGACCAGCAAGCATTTCAGGTTCAGCGGGAGGCCATGGGAGTTTAAAAATAGGCCGGGGATCTGCGCCAATTGTGCAGTCGGGTGCAATATTAACTGGACAATAAGAAGGCACGAGATATTGAGGGTCCTTTCCAGGGAGAATCCGGATGTAGATGATGGATGGCTGTGCGACAGGGGGAGGTTCGGCTACACCCATATCAACAGTCCTGACAGGCTCACCTCTCCCCTTATAAAGAGGAATGGCGGACTTGTCCCTGCAGGATGGGACGAGGCGATATCCTATGCCGCACAAAGACTGGATGAGATTACACTCAAACATGGGAATGAGAGTATTGGAGGGATCGGATCTCCTACACTTACCAATGAGGAGGCATATCTCTTTCAGAAGTTCATGAGGAAGGTAGTAGGCTCAAATAACATAGATCATTGGCCAAAGGGTAATGGGGCAATCATCGAGAAATTATTTGAGGGATCGTCGAAGAATGATTTGAGGAGGTTTGCCTATAGCCATTTAGATGAGGCAGACCTTATCTTTCTGGTGGGTACTGATATAAGCGGAGAGCAGCCTGTACTTGACCTGAGATTAAAGAAGGCTGTTAGGAAGAGGGGTGCAAGGCTGATAATACTGCATCATGGGAAGACTGATCTTACCAGGTACTCAAGTCCTTGGCTTAAGTATAAAGAGGGGGAGGAGATGCTCCCCATTGAACTGCTCAAGAGGATAATCTTAAAGGGCGCCAAGGAAGAGGAAATAGAAGAGGAAATAAAGGGTGAGGCTGAGGCAGCCTCTTTTTCAGCCAGACTTGTCTATGAGGCCGGGATGGCTCTATCCGGCAGCAGAAGAACTGTGATTCTCCTTGGTAATAACCTTCCTGATGGTCTGATCCATGCTATGTTCGACCTGGCGTCAGGGATTATCGGGCAGTCAGGCGAACAGCGTGATGACCAATGGATATCATTGGGATTATTGATGGGCCATGCAAACTCCCAGGGTGTGCTGGATATGGGGCTTGATCCCGATTATCTCCCTGGCTATGTGAGGATTGATCTGGATGGGCCGAGGGCACGTTTTGAAACTGCATGGAGATATAGTCTTCCGAGGGCAAAGGGGCTCTCAGCTGATGAAATGTTAAATGGCGGCAATAATGGGGCGATAAGGGCCCTTTTTATGATGGGATCAGACCAGCCTTCAGTTCAGTCTTCGAACAATACCTTAGATCTGAAGAGGGAGGGGATCGAGTTTTTGCTTGTTTCTGACATAACCCTTTCTGACAAGGCCAGGATGGCCGATGTTGTCTTTCCATCCTGTACACATGCAGAGAAGGATGGGACATTTACCAATGCAGGGAGGCGCGTACAGAGCTTTCAGAAGGCCATCAGGCCGGTTGGTAATTCCCTTTCCGAGTGGCAGATCCTCTGTAATCTTGCCATAGAGATGGGTGAGCCATTTAATTATCTATCGGTATCAGATATAATGGATGAAATATCAACCCTTGTTCCTTCTTATAAAGGGATAAACTATCCCCTCCTGGGGGATAAGGGGATTCAGCTGCCATGAGAAATGTGGTAGTCTTAAGAAGAGATATCTTCTCTGATCCATCAAGGAGGCATAAAAGATGTTAGCCGGGTTTTTAAAATCCCTCTGGGTAACATTAAGACATATATTCAAAAAGCCTGTTACTGTGCAGTACCCTCATGAGAGGAGAGAGGTCTATGACAGGAGCAGGTGGAGGCATGTACTATTAAGACATGAGGATGGACTTGAAAAGTGCATAGGCTGCTCCCTTTGTGCCGCCGCATGCCCGGCCGATTGCATCAATGTCATAGCCGGGGAGAACACGCCGGATAACAGGCGCTCGCCCGGCGAGAGGTATGCCACGATATTTGAGATCAATATGCTGAGGTGTATATTCTGCGGTTATTGCGAGGATGCATGTCCCACAGGTGCGATTGTTTTGACAGAGAACTTTGAACTCTCAGACTATAATAGGGATGACTTTATATATGGGAAGGACAGGCTGCTAATCGACATTCCCGAAGGCGTTGCCCTGATGAAGGACATATTAAACAGGGGTAATGTTTTAAAGTATGAGGATAAGGCTGAGGCAAAAGATGAGGGGGAGCTTGCACATACAGCTAAGCCATAGGCAAAGAAGGATGAGGTTTAGGTCGGAGTTGAGGGAATACTCCTCTTTTCAACTTGACCTCAGCCTTAACCTTAACCTTTATTTAGGGGTGTCATAATATGGATATTGAGAAAAAGGATCTGCTACAGCTCTATTATTATCTTAAACTAACCCGTTCTCTTGAAGACAGAATAACAAATTTATACCGACAGGGTAAGATAGTGGGCGGGGTTTATACAAGCAATGGCCAGGAGGCTATTGCTGTAGGCTATGCCTGTGCCCTGGAGAAGGATGATATAATTGCGCCATTCCACAGGGACATGGGGGCATTTCTTGTAAGGGGGATAACGCCGAAGAGGGTAATAGCCCAGTATCTCGGCAAGAGGGACGGGCCTACAAAAGGGAAGGATGGGAATGTCCACGTAGGTGACTTAAAACTTGGTGTTATCTGCTTTGTAAGCCACCTGGCGGACAATCTACCAGTTGCTGCCGGTATCGCCCTCTCATTCAAGCTTAGGGGAGAGAAGAGGATAGTTGCCACCAACACAGGTGATGGAGCAACAAGCAGGGGCGATTTCCATGAGGCGCTGAATTTTGCAGCAATACACAAACTCCCGGTGGTTTTCTTTTGTAACAACAACCAATACGCCTACTCTACGCCGCTTCGTCTTCAGATGGCTGTAAAGGATGTTGCAGAGAGGGCATCCGGATATGGTATCCCCACAGAGATAGTGGACGGCAACGATATTATTGCGGTATATAAGAGCGCCAGGAATGCCTATGCCAGGGCACGGGAGGGCGGGGGGCCGACATTTATTGAATGCAAGACCATGAGGATGCACGGCCATTCAGAACATGATGATGCAAAGTATGTCCCGAAGGAATTACTGGAGGAATGGCGGGCCAGGGATCCTATCTTAAGAATGGAAAAGTATCTCATCGGAAATAACCTGGCAGACGAAAAGGTACTGAAGGAGATAGAGGATAAGATAAGGATAGAGATAGATGAGGCTACGGATTTTGCTGAAAAGAGCCCATATCCTGAAGGGAGGGAGACCCTTGAGGGTGTTTATGCTGATCCCATCGAAGAGGAGGTGACGGTCCATGAAAGAGGTAAGCTATCTGGAGGCAATATCACAAGGGTTGCGTGATGAGATGCGGAGGGATAAGAACGTCTTTATATTAGGCGAGGACGTAGGTGTCTATGGGGGCGCCTTCAAGGTAACGCAGGGCTTCTATGATGAATTTGGGCCGGAAAGGGTGATAGATACTCCCCTTGCGGAGTCTGGCTTCACAGGCGCTGCTATAGGCGCTGCCTTAATGGGGATGAGGCCTGTTGTGGAGATGCAGTTCTCTGATTTTATTACCTGTGCCTTTGATCAGATTGTCACAATGGCAGCAAAGTCCCATTACAGATGGGGTGCCTCTGTCCCGATAGTTATAAGGGCGCCCTACGGGGGGATGATACATGGCGGGCCATTCCATTCAGGCTGTCCTGAGGGTTGGTTCTTTCAAACGCCGGGGTTGAAACTTGTAGCCCCCTCTACCCCGTATGATGCAAAGGGCCTTATGAAGGCGGCCATAAGGGATAATGACCCTGTTATATATTTTGAGCATAAATATCTGTACAGGAGGATAAAGGCGGAGATCCCTGATGATGATTATATAGTTCCAATAGGACGAGCAGAGATAAAAAGGCCAGGCAATGATATATCCCTTATAACATACGGAGCAATGGTCCATGTAGCCCTGGATGCAGCAAAGATACTGGAGGGGGAAGGTATAGATCTTGAGGTAATAGACTTAAGGACCCTCCTCCCCTTAGATAAGAGAACCATTTTTGGGTCTGCAAAGAAGACCAATAAGGTGATAATACTCCATGAGGCTTCGAAGACAGGCGGTATAGGCGCAGAGGTCTCTGCGCTTATAGCAGAGGAACTGTTCGATTCACTGGACGGTCCCATTGTCAGGATAGCTGCGCCTGATACCCCTGTCCCGTTTAGCCCTCCGCTTGAGGAGTTCTATATGCCGAAGGCAGGGGATGTGGTATCCGCCGCAAAGAGGCTCGCTGCTTATTAGGGTTGTAAGGGTTCAAGGGTAGAGAGGTCAAGGGACAAAGGCAAAAATCCAAATCCAAATGTCAAAATCCAAATGTCAAATAATTTGAAATTTGGGCTTTGTAATTTGACATTTTCTTTGGTATTTGGATTTTTTAAAAAGGGGGTAAGGTTATGCCTGAGGATGTGATAATGCCGCAAATGGGAGAAAGTATAGTAGAGGGGACTATCCTCAATTGGCTCGTTAAGGAGGGGGATATTGTTTTGAGGGATCAGTCTATTGTAGAGATCAGTACAGACAAGGTGGATACAGAGATTCCCTCTCCGGCAGCAGGGAGAATAAAAAAGATCCTCCATGTAAAGGGTGAAACGATTCCTGTCGGGACTGTAATGGCCATTATAGAGGAGGAGGGCGGGGCTGCTTTGGTTGCTACTCCAGCCGCTACTCCCGGTCCAAAAACTGATAAACCGGCGCCTGCTCCCCAGGTAAGCATAGAAGAAAAGGAGAGGTATTCCCCTTTAGTTAGAAGGCTTGCTGAGGAGCACAGGATAAACCTTGAAGAGGTAGTCGGCACGGGAGAAGGAGGGAGGGTCACAAAAAAGGATGTGTTGGATTTTATCGAAAAGAGGAAGATAAAGGCTGTTCCGCCTGCCACCAAGGCCGAGACCATACCCTTAAGTATAATGAGGAAAACCATTGCAGAGCGGATGGTTGCAAGCAAGAGGACCTCACCCCATGTTACTACTGTCTTTGAGGCAGACATGAGCAATCCTGTCTCATTTAGGGAGAGGGTTAAGGATCTGTTTCTGAAGAGGGAAGGCGTTGGTTTAACATACCTTCCGATCATAATCAAGGCTGTGACACAGGCTATACTGGATTTTCCAACCCTGAATTCATCCTTAGTCGGGGATGATATCATAATAAAAAGGGATATCAACATAGGGATTGCGGTTGCGATAGAAGACGGACTTATTGTCCCTGTCATAAAGGGGACAGACAAAAAAGACCTCGCAACCATAGCCAGGGAGACCCATGATCTGGCCGAAAGAGCAAGGGGAAAGAAGCTGATCCCCGAAGATGTCCAGGGGGGAACATTTACCATTACAAACCATGGTGTATTTGGCTCTCTCTTTTCAACCCCCATTATAAGTCAGCCGCAGATAGCAATCCTGGGTGTAGGGACTATAGAGAAAAGACCTGTTGTGATAAATGATGCCATTGCCATAAGATCCATGGTCTACATGAGTCTTTCCTTTGATCATAGGGCAATTGACGGGGCAATAGCTGATCAATTTATGAAAAGGATCAAGACATTTCTTGAGACGGGCGATATTTCACTCTGGTATCAGGCCAGGAAAGATTAGCAAATGCCAAAGTTCAAAGCCCAAATTTCAAATTATTTGACATTTGGATTTTGGCATTTGGATTTGGCTTGGCTGTTTGTCATTTAGAAAAGGAGGATGGAGTCATGGCAAATAACAGGATAAACGTGAAGGAGCTACCCAAGTCTTTACAGGCATTTATCAAGACACATCCCAAGGTATGGGAGGCACATCAGATGCTTGGAGTTGCATGCAAGGATTCCGGGCCGCTAAATGATAAGACTTTGGAACTTATTAAGATCGGTATCAGCGGGGCCAGGGAGAACATGACGTCATTTAAAACACACGTCAGGCTGGCCTTGAGGGCAGGGGTTTCAAAGGATGAGATTGAGCATACGATCCTGCAACTACTTCCTGCAACAGGGATAAATACCATGATGATGGAACTCCTATGGGCAAGGGAGGTAATCGCAGACGAAAAGGGGAGGGGATAATGGCAGATGCAAAGGCAGGCCCCCAGAAGGCATTAAAAATGGCCATTAAACATGAGGAGAAATCTTATCAGATGTATAAGAGGGCGGCCCAGGGAGTAACTGATAAGGATACTAAGAAGATATTTGAGTTTCTGGCTGATGAGGAGATTAAACATATGAAGATGCTTGAAGACGAATACGACCGTGTCTTTAGGCCGGAGAATTAAAAAAGCGGAGGAGCAATATGGGAAAGACGGATGATATAAAAAAGGTACTGAGTGCCATTGAAGGAGCTATAAGGTCTGAGATTGAGGGTTACAATTTCTATCTTTGGGCATCTACCAAGACCAAAGATCCCAAAGGAAAGAGTGTCTTCAGGGAACTTGCAGGAGAGGAGATAAAACACCTGAAGATACTGGAAGGTGAGTATGTAAGGCATGGGGGTGTCAGGGCATGGAGAGAGCCAGGGGCTGAGGATGTGACTAAAGAGAAGACATTTGAGATAGGCAAGGGTATAAGGATGAAGATCGGCGAAAACACAACGGAGAAGGATGCGTTAAAGATGGCGCTTACTGTAGAGCAGGAGGCAATGGATTTTTACCGCAACCTGGCAAAAGAAACTGAGAATCATGATTTATCGAAGGTGTTCCATGGTCTTTCCGAGATGGAGGATAAGCACCTTGAGATGATAAAATATCGGTATGAACTTTATACCCGGTGAGGCGGGTAGTTTGATTATTGGAGGTATTTTATGTCAAATGGGGACTACACAAATATAGATGCGCTGAAGATCGCATTAAACCTCGAAAAAGATGGGTACGATTTCTATACAGCGGTAGCGGCAAAGGCAACGGATGAAAAGGTAAAGAAGATATTTCTGATGCTTGCAAATGAGGAGAAAAAACACCTAAGCCTGATAAGAAAGATCCAGGATGGCCTTATAGATCCTCTTACCTATTTTATCTCTGATGAGGTCTTAGTGGAGGAATATCTGAGGCGGATCATTGAGAAGAAGGTATTTAGTGAGTCTAAAGATATTGATGATATTATGGAGAAGGCAACAGTTGAAGATGCTATAATCCTTGCCATGCAGGCGGAAAAGGATTCACGGGATTTCTTTTTCATGATGTCCGAATTAACAAAGGATCATGAGGGGCAGGTCACGTTCCTTCAGCTTTCAAGGTTTGAAGAGAATCATCTAATTGAGCTTGAGAGGCTTCGGGATTATATTGCCAGACAGGCAAATCAATAAATCATAAAGAAATATCAGTTTTTTAAAAAAATAAGGCAGGATCTTGATGCTAAGATCCTGCCTTTTCTCCCTTTATGCCAGATCTCTATTTTATCTTCATCGGGTCCTGATAAACCATTAGGTGGGCATATGGTGTGCCGGCAAACATGATGTATACGCCAGATGGATTAGGCAGTGCAGGAAGTCCTGTAAGCTTCTCGTCGAATGGCCACGTGATCATCCAGTGGGCAGGCTCATTAACAAGCTTTGAACCCTCTTCCTTCTTCATTAAGATCTTCCCGTCCTTTTCCCAGTGTTGTCCGCCCTTTGCCATATAGGATATCCCTGGGACTGTATTAGCTGGTTTTGGTTCATTGTTCATCATGGATGTGGCCCACTGATTTGCTGCCTGGTCAAGGCAGATTGGATCGAGGGCAGGGGTATCAGCTAAGTCAGGGAGACATGTGAACCCATTTGAACCTTTTTTCGCTTCTACCAGTTTCCCATCTGTCCCAGGTATCAATATAGTGGCGTCCTTTGCTATGGCGGTGGGCGCAGCGCTCTCGGCCAGCTTTATCCAATCTTCAGGGGTTACAGGCTTCTTTGCCGCAAATAGAATAGATACTGAAACGGCTATAATCATGACTCCTAACAGGATTGGTATGTATCTCATCTTCATATTCGCCTCCATTATTAGTTTGTATTCTATTGTTCGATACAATAATAATAAGCGGTTAATCCTATCCACATCAATCACCCGAAAGTATGCTTTTTATCCACACTAATGGGGGAGCAGCAGTAAAGATTCAAAAAAAGACTTGAATCACCCCCTTTCAAGTTTAGCTGTAAGGCAATATAGATGGTGTAAATTTAATTCTACAAATAGTGCAAGTTCAATCATACACTTATTAGAATCCAAAAAAAGACTATATTTCCCCTATATAATTTCTGAATTGAAGAAAGTGTTCAGTTTAAAGGATCTTTTCCCTTGAAAAATTACTTTGCTATGGAAAAGAAGCGTATGGCATAGCAATTGCTTGCTCATAATGGAGCGCCTTCCACATTGTTCGATCATCTCGGTTCAAGAGAGCCTTCTGATGGCAGGAGAGACATTTGGAGGGCGCACCAATTTTTTAAAAAATATAAAAATAAATCTAATCTGCAAAGATATAATATAAATGAAGACAATCCTGATAGTTGATGATGAAGAGGAAATAAGGACCCTGGTATTTTTTGCTTTAAAAAATCCGGGATACCGCATTCTGGAAACTGCGGATGGTAAAACAGCCTTAGAGCTTGCCAAGAGAGAAAAGCTAGACCTTGTAGTGCTGGATTGGATGATGCCCAGAATGACCGGTATAGAAGTGGCTTCGGCTTTGCGGGAAGATCCGGTTACGGCAGAGGTACCCATAATCATGCTGACAGGAGTAAATGAGGAAAGAAGAAGACAGCAAGCCTATGATCTGAAGGTTTTTTCCTATATCGTAAAACCTTTTAGTCTGTTGGAATTGCGGGAAAGAGTTAGGATACTGCTGGAGTAAGGGTAAGTCTCCACCTCCCTCCCCATCCTGGCGATTGAGTAATAATATGTTTCATGATGAATTATGATATGTATAAGGGGGAAGACACATATTCACACAAAATTGTATTGTGTCCTCTTGGTTTTATCCACAATATATTGGGGATAAATATTTTTTGTTGATATTTTTAACATTTTAAGGAAAACAAATACGGTATATCAGGACTGAATCAGCGTAATATATTGATATTATGGATGTTTTCTCTGCCTAAAAATTGTGCACTTTGCTAATTTTCTTGGAAGGACAAGGATGGTAATTATAGGTTGATCCGGGTTATCCACAGGATCTTAACACCTATTGTGGAAGGATCTATTAACCCCTTGTACTAACTGGATATTTTATTGCAATCTTTATAGCCGTGATTCGAACCTCAACATGACTCCTCCTTCGTCATCTTCTATAATCCTAAAACGGCAGTTGAACCCTTGCGCTTTCCTCAATTCACGTGAAATGAGGAAGCAGTGCGGGTGAAGAAAGGGGCTTTCCTTTCAGCAATTGGCGAAATGCGCGGCTTAAGATGAGGCGCCAGCGAGAGGGTTGGGTCAACTGCTCCGCAGTCGTTTTCAGAGTCTTAAGAAAACAGGTTACCTGTTTGAGCGCCTGCTGAATTTTATCCGTCTTTTTAGTGGGTGCTGGTCATGGTCACGGTGGTCTGACCCTGGCGGCGTGTCTGCTTTCCCACGGCATACTTAATCCCCTTGGATTCATCCATCTGCCCAAGGGCGCACCGCGGAGGGATCCCACTCTACATGCACCCGGCCTCCGAAGGTGTCCACAACAATCCGGGCCTCTTCCTCTGTCCCAAACGATTTTTTCAGTTCACTCATTGGGTGAACCCTCCTTTTCAGGTTAATCGCAGTAATATCCTACAATTAACGCTTCCAAGCAATGGATAACTAATGTTTTTAGGTTTAAACAAACAAGTTTATAAATACCGCCATAGAAAAAGAATGGCTGAGAAATCCTCTCAACCGACATCCATTGGTGGGAATATCAATTAGGGATAATTAAAATATAAATTCCCCAATTCTCAAGACATGCCTTCTGCTTCCCTGGAGGATAAGGCTGGTTCCATGGCGGCATCGGTGTAACTGCGGTAGTCAGGTGACTCCTGGACGCGCTTTCTTATCTTATGGAGTCTCCAGGCGAGACCGGCCATGGAATAAGCACACCTGATAAGCTCCCAAAGCTGTCTTGGATAGAAGATGAGCGGATTTTCCAGGGGGAGGCCGGGCCGCCTGGACCTTCTGTCTTTCATCCTTAATATCCCGGCCTGAAGGGGATGTACTCCTTCATATTTGACGCTTCCATAAAACCAGAGTACCTGGCCTGTCAGTTTGCCCAGGCTCCGGTGAGAGGCGCCTGCCCGCCTGAAGATAGTCTCTATATGTTCAGGGCTGTAGAAGGATTCCCAGGCAGAGTGATAGGCCCTTAGCCATTCCTCTTCGGACATCTTCTTATGGCGGACGATGGCATGTTCGGTATCATATCTGTTGAGATCAGGATCCATCCATACCCTGTCAACATAAAGACGCCTATGGTCTTCAGATCCGGGCAGAGGCGTAAGGATAAAGAACTCCATGAGGTCAAGTGGAAGTTCATGCTTGATTACTTCGAGGTCCTTCATAAAAGACTCATAGGTGTCATCAGGGAAGCCGATGATATATCCAGCACAGGTGATAACGCCGGCCCTCCTCCATGCCATCAGCATCTCTTTGTAGTGTTCTATGTTGTTCTGTTTTTTACCTGTTCCCTTAAGGCTCTCAGGATTTATATTCTCAAGTCCGATGAATACCTTACTGCAGCCGGCCTTCGCCGCCTTTTCTATGAAACGGGGTATCCGGTGGCAGGCTGTATCAACCTGGATAATAAACCTTATCCCAATTCTTTCCTTCTCCCGGAGGAGGATAATCCTGTCCAAGATCTCCTCCCAATCACGATGTCTTGAGAAATTATCGTCAGTGATAAAATATTGCTTTATCCCATGTTTAAAATTCTCTCTTATTGCACTCTCGACCTCATCCGCTGTGCGGCCCCTGGATTTTCTACCCTGGACATTGATTACAGTACAGAAACTGCACTCAAATGGGCAGCCCCGTCCGGCATCTATGGTGGTCAGCTTACCTACGTACCGCCTTATTAGTTCCGTTGGCATAATAGGCGGAGGAGACCCTTTAAGAGGTGGCTTTTCATCAAGCAGGTTATAGAGAGGGGCAAGTTTTCCCAAATAGGCATCCATCAGGATACGACCCCACCTTCCCTCTATCTCTCCTGCGACAAGGGTAATCCCCTCTGATATGGCATCCTTAAGTTCCGCAGGCAAATCAGGCAGCATGGATACACATCCGCTTACATGGAATCCCCCTATTAATGTCCTGATCCCTTCTCTCCTGAAGACCCTGGCTAAATCCATTGCCCTTGGAAATTGATTGGTCTGTACCCCAACAAGGCATACAACCCCTTTGCCGTTGGCCTTTTTTATCATATGTATGATCTTCCGCACGGGGATCCGGGAGTTGGACTCGTCGTAGGCATCAATATAGATTTCGCAATCCTCTCCTATCAGGTGTGAGGATCCTACGTCTTCTGTCAGTGTGTAGAGACAGGCCAGACTGTTGCTTGGCACTGACGATCTAAGCCAGCGTATGACATAGCCGTCATCGTCATACTTTGAAGGTTTTATTAAGACGACGTGAAATGAGGAACCTGTTGCAGGATCGGTCTTCAGTTGGATCTACCTTTCGGTCTTGCCAATATCATAATTATCAAAAAATAACATAATATCCCTACTGATTGAAAGAAAATAATCCCATTACAAGTCTTTTTGCCAAAACTTGACAACATTACTATCATATTTTATACTCTTATCAACATAAGATAAGTTATATTAACTATAATGAAGGAGGAGCTATGAATATAAATACGATGAGATGGGAGCCCTTTATGGACCTCCTTTCACTTCAGGAGAAGATGAATAAGCTTTTTGAGGATTCGGTCTCCCCGCATGCCGGCAAAGGGGCCGAAATCCCGACAGGGACATGGTATCCTGCAGTAGACATCCTTGAGACAGACAAGGATATTGTTATCAAGGTAGAATTGCCAGGTATCGACCTATCCGATGTTAATCTCGAGATTGCTGATAATATGCTTTCTCTGAGGGGGGAGCGGAGATTTGAAAAGGATACAAAAAAAGAAAATTATCATAAGGTAGAACGATCCTATGGAAGTTTTCATAGGTCATTTACTCTTCCCGGCTCTGTAGATCAGGCAAAGATCAATGCGAAGCTGAAGGACGGTATCCTTGAGGTGAAACTTCCAAAGGTCGAAAACCTGAAGCCAAAACAGATACCTGTTGAAAGCAGGTAGGTACCCAGCGAGCAAGGCGAGCGTTGAGGGGGAGGCTCCATCCGGCTTTGCCGGTGGAGGGGGCGACGCAAGCCCCTTAAAAATAGCAAGTTTGGGCATGGCTATGGATGAAAAAGACAAACCATTATTTACGATCGGTGTGGCAGCCCGTCTCCTTGGGGTGCATCCCCAAACCCTAAGGCTCTATGAAAGAGAGGGATTAATCTCACCCTCCAGGACAGAAGGCAACACCCGTCTTTACTCCCAGAGGGACATAGAAGATGTGAGGACTATTATGCATCTCACAAGGGAGGTTGGAGTTAACCTGGCGGGAGTGGAACTTATAGTGGGTGTGAGGAGGAGGTTTATGCAGATAAGTATCGATATGGGGGAGACGGTAGATCGGTTGATGCATGAGATGGAAAGAGAGATGGTGATTAGGGCCGGAATGGTAGCGCCTGCAACAGAGGGGGATGTAGCTAAGAAACGTGAAAGTAAGGTTATGAAGATAAAGATAGAGAAGGGATAGGTATATAATACCATAGCAACGGAGGGTCGATGAGATTAGATAGGTTGACCATAAAGGCCCAGGAGGCGGTACAGGATGCGCAGAAGATATCTGAGCAGCATCAAAACCAGTATGTAGATGTTGAGCACCTGGTCCTGGCACTCATAAACAAGGAAGACGGGGTAATAGTTCCCGTATTAAAGAAACTAGGCGCTGATATCAATTCATTAAAAAAAGGCATTGAGGGTGAGATAAGGCGATTTCCCCAGGTGACAACCTCAGTGTCTAATGGCCAGATATATATATCACCAAGACTGAAGGATCTTTTTGGCAGGGCAGAAAAAGAGGCTGAAAGGCTTAAGGATGAATATGTCAGCACAGAGCACCTCCTGCTCTCGTCCATTGAAGAAGATGGGGCAGCGGCAAATCTGTTTAAGGGACATGGTATAACCAAGGAGAGGGTGCTTACCGCACTTGCCTCAATCAGGGGGAGCCAGCGGGTAACCGACCAGAATCCTGAGGAGAAGTATCAGGCCTTAAGCCGTTTCAGCCGCAACCTTACAGAGCTTGCACAAAAAGGCAAGCTGGACCCTGTAATAGGCCGCGACAGCGAGATCAGGAGGGTTATACAGGTATTGTCGCGGAGGACAAAAAATAATCCGGTTATTATCGGGGAACCAGGTGTAGGGAAGACTGCCATCGCAGAGGGTCTTGCCCAGAGGATAGTAAACGGAGATGTCCCTGAAGGGTTAAAGAGTAAGAGGGTTATTGCCCTTGATATGGGGTCATTGATTGCAGGGGCCAAGTACAGGGGTGAATTCGAAGAGAGACTGAAGGCGGTTTTAAGGGAGATAACCGAGGCCGGGGGCGAGATTATCCTGTTTATTGATGAGCTTCATACCCTTGTCGGTGCAGGCGCTGCTGAAGGCGCCGTTGATGCATCGAATATGTTAAAGCCTGCCTTGGCAAGGGGTGAGCTCCGGTGTATAGGAGCTACTACCATTGATGAGTATAGAAAACACATAGAAAAGGACGCCGCCTTGGAGAGGAGGTTTCAGCCGATACTAATAGATGAACCTACGGTGGATGATACGATCTCCATACTACGCGGGCTTAAGGAGAGGTATGAGGTGCATCACGGCGTCAGGATAAAGGATACTGCGCTGGTTGCGGCAGCCATCCTATCCCATAGATATATATCCGACAGGTTTATGCCTGACAAGGCAATTGACCTGATAGATGAGGCGGGATCCAAACTCAGGATGGAGATCGACAGCATGCCTTCCGAGCTTGATGAGATAGAGAGGAGGATAAGACAACTTGAGATAGAGCGGGAGGCGGTAAGAAAGGAGAAGGATGATGCTTCAAAGGCAAGACTTGAGAAGATAGAGAGGGAGCTCTCTGATCTCCTTGAAGAGAGGGGGAGACTGAAGGCGCAGTGGCAGGCAGAGAAGGAGGCGATCCAGAAGATAAGGGAGCTTAAAGGGCAGATCGAGACTGCCAGAGCAGAGTCTGAGAAGGCAGAGCGTGAAGGCGATCTTGCAAGGGCCGCAGAGTTAAGGTATGGCAGGCTGATAGACCTGGGCAAACAGATTGAGGCCGAGAATCAGCATCTCCGGATCCTTCAGGGGGATATAAAGATGCTGAAGGAAGAGGTTGATGAGGAGGATATAGCCGAGGTGGTGTCCAAATGGACAGGAATCCCGGTATCAAAGATGCTCGAAGGAGAGATTGAAAAGCTGGTCAGGATGGAAGAGAAGCTTAAGGAGAGGGTCGTCGGGCAGGACGAGGCGATCTCTATCATCTCAGATGCGGTGAGAAGGGCAAAGGCCGGGATCCAGGATCCTGACCGGCCGCTTGGTTCGTTTATATTTATGGGGCCGACCGGTGTCGGCAAGACAGAGCTTGCAAGGGCGCTGGCAGAATTCCTCTTTGATGATGAGCAGGCCATGATAAGCATAGACATGTCCGAGTATATGGAGAAGCATTCCGTTTCAAGACTGATAGGCGCGCCGCCAGGATACGTAGGTTATGATGAGGGAGGACAGCTTACAGAGGCTGTCAGGAGGAAACCCTACTCGGTAATCCTCTTAGATGAGATCGAGAAGGCGCATCATGATGTCTTCAATATCCTCCTCCAGGTGCTGGATGACGGCCGTCTAACTGATGGAAAAGGCAAGATAGCGGATTTCAAGAACAGTGTGGTGATCATGACATCAAACATCGGGAGTCAACATATCCAGGAGTTGGGAGGGAAGGACGAGGCTGAGATGAGGAGCCTCGCTACAGCCGCCCTCAAGGCCGAGTTCAGGCCCGAATTCTTAAACAGGATTGATGATATAATTATCTTTCATTCCCTTGGGGTGGAGGAGTTGAAGGCCATAGTCGATATCCAGGTGAGGAGATTAAGGGAGAGGCTAATGGAGAGGCATATCGATCTTTTCCTTACCGAAAGGGCCAAGGCCTATCTTGCAAAAGAGGGTTATGATCCGGTCTTCGGGGCAAGACCCCTGAAGAGGATTATACAGAGGGATATCTTAAATCCGATTGCAATGAATATCCTAAAGGGTGAGTTCAGGATCGGCGATGTTATTGAGATTGACGAGAAGGAGATGAATCTCATCTTCAACAGGGTGGAACAGGCAGCAAAAAAAGAGGATAGGAGCGGCAGTTAGTCATGGAATTTAAGGACTATTATAAGACATTGGGTGTTGATAGGGGGGTTAATGATCAGGGGATCAAGGCCGCCTACAGGAAGCTTGCGCGTAAATATCACCCTGACATGAATCCCGGGAACAAGAAGGCTGAGGAGAGGTTTAAGGAGATAAATGAGGCCAATGAGGTTCTTGGTGACCCCGAAAAGAGGAAGAAGTATGATCAGTTAGGCTCAAACTGGGAGGAGATACTCCGGAACAAGGAATATGCCAGACAATATACCCGTCCGGATTTTGAGTGGCAGGGCGGAGAGTCCTTTGACCCGGAAGATTTCTTTGAGGCCTTTTTTGGGGGGCGGAGTTCACCAAAGAGGGAGAGAAGAGGGGCGGACATCGAAGGGGAGATCCGTCTTACCCTGGAGGAATTATATGGAAGGACAAAGAAGTCGTTAGGCCTGAACGTATCCGGGGTTTGCCAATACTGTAACGGAAGGGGGACTACGTCATCCTCCTCCATATGCCGGGGCTGTTCCGGTACAGGCCGCGTATCAAGGAGAAAGGATATCGATGTTACGATACCGAAGGGGTTGAAAGAGGGCTCAAAGATCAGGCTTGCAGGGATGGGCGAAGAGGGAAGGGGGAAGAAGGGCGATCTCTATTTAACAGTCAGGCTGCAACCCCATAAGTGCTTTACACCGGAGGGATATGACATCTATTGTAACCTCCCAGTTTTGGACTACGAGGCTCAATTGGGGACAGATATCCTTGTTCCGGCTCTAAATGGGAAGGTAAAACTCAAGATCTCGCCTGAGACCCAGTCGGGATCATTATTGAGATTAAAGGGAAAGGGCCTTCCCGGATCAGATGGGGAGAAGGATGGCGACCTGTATTTCAGGATACAGATTATGATCCCGAAGGGGCTTTCCGAGAAGGAAAAGGAGCTTATCAAGGAGTTTAGAAGTTTAAGAGAGGGGAGGGAGGAGGACATCCGCGGGTCTTTATTCTAATGGGGCGCCTGATCTCGTTGTCGAAATAGTTTCCGAGACCACCCGTAAGGAAAGCGGGAGTCAGGAGTCAGGAGTCAGGAGGAAAGTCTGGATTCTGAATCTTCTAAACAGCGAGCGGAGTCGAGCGTAGGGAGGGGGAGGCGACGATCATCTGTGGGGGCCCGTGCGGTGCAGTTGCTCCTCCGATGCCCCCACACCCCGCGCTTGCACCGGCAAAGCCGGATGCTCGCTTCGGCTTTGCCGGTGGAGGGGGATGGTCGCTCCCCTAAGATCGATGAGGTCATAAAGCGTAAACTCTACGAACGCTATGGCGTGCAGGAGTATTGGATAGTTGATCCTGAGCTTGAGATAATAAAGGTTTTTCGCATGACTGAGCAGGGATATATCCGTTCAGCGGAATTGTCTAATGAAGCCAGGGACACCCTTACCACACCCCTGCTGCCCGATCTCCAGATCCCCCTTGGCGAGATCTTCGAATAAGGGAACGCCTTCCAGATTGTCTTTAGCCAGATTATTATTTAGAAGGTCTTTTTGATAAATCGGATTCCCATATCTCTTTTTCAAGCCTGAGAAGTATAAGGTAGTGATCTACAATATGCTCAGGAAGCTCACCAAGCAATGCTAAAAACTCTTTCTTGTTGGGATGCTTTTTATATCTTTTGATTGGCTTGTTAATCACTTCAATAGAAGGGGCCCCTTCATCCCCTCTGAACAGTTCAATCATAGGAACCGACAGGGCATCTGAAATGAGATCCAGCGACTTTTGGGTAAATCGCCTCTTTCCGCTCTCGATCTGGTTTATATATCCCTGAGATAGACTGACCCCTGCCGTCAATAGTGGACACCATTTGACTCATGCCGCGATCCTTTTTTCATAAAACTGCTTTTCATAGGCAGCAGGTGATAGATACCCCAGCCGTTTCTGCCTTCTTTGCCTGTTGTAGAAGACCTCTATAT